>CAYJHN010000021.1:0-15991 GCA_964369985.1 uncultured Desulfovibrionaceae bacterium
GCATAAGTGTTGAAAAGGGTATGCTTTGAGGTAGTGAAGAAAATAAAAATGAGGCTAGAGCAGACACAAGCATTGAAAGTAAATTACCCCAAAATAAAATAGTAGTAAGTGGGGCTTTACCACTGACTTTTTTTGTCATTACTTGCGTACCTAAAAAGGCAGACATACCTGATAAAGCTAGTGCAATACCGAGAAAAGAGGAATCTGAAAAGATATTACTAAGATTTAAACTAAAAGGATTTACAATACAAAACATTCCTATAAAGCCAAGCAATACAGTAAACCACTGCCTTATGCCGACTTTTTCATTTAAAATAAATGGCGAGACTGCAAGCAATACAATGGGAGCACAAAAGAAAATACTTGCAGCCATAGATAAAGGTAAAAATTGCATAGCAGCAAAGTATAATACAGCACCAAGTCCTTGCAAGAAGCCTCTTAATATAATAATTTTCAAGTATTCTGTTTTAAAAACATCCTTTATACTTTGTTTATAAATTAAATATAAAGATATCAATATAAAAATAATAGCATAGCGAATAAGATTTAAAAAGGGTGAAGTAAAGCCTAAATTTATAACAATATTTCCTATTGCATCTGAAATAGCAAAGGTTGTCATAGAAAGTGCAAAAATTTTAAAAGCTGTAGAGGGTTTAGCCTCTTTAGACAGAACAGAGTTGCTATTTAAAATCATAATAAACCTTAATTATATGCATTAATTTTCTAAATTCATTATGTTTAAAATAATAAAAAGTCAAGATGAACTAGAATTTATTTTTATTTTAACTTGCAAAATAATTTTTATGAATTATATATACTTTGTGAAATAAATAATTATGGAGAGTGTTATGCAACTTTTTGAAGAAAGCAAAATTAAAAACATCACTTTAAAAAATAGATTTTTTAGAGCTGCAACTTGGGAAGCACTTGCAGATTCTAAAGGCCATTTGACTGATGAATTAGTTCAAATTTATGAAGATCTTGCAAAGGGCGGAGTAGGAGCGATTATTACTGGCTATGCTTTTGTTACTGAAAATGAACAACCAAATCCTGGCATGCTCGGCATTTACAGCGATGCATTTATAGATGAATATAAAGCATTTACTGACAAAATCCATTCATATAAAGATGAAAATGGTATTTCAACAAAGATTATCTTACAAATTGCTTATGGTGGTACAATGTCTGGCCTAGAGCCTCCTTCAAAAGTAATGTTTGGCCCATCATCTGTGCAAAATGAAGTTACTGGCCTTATGGCAACTGAAATGACAAAAGATGACATTAAAACTGTAGTTCAAGCTTTTGCTGATGGAGTAAGAAGAGCAAAAGAAGCAAATTTTGACGCAGCAGAATTACATGTTGCTCATGGTTATCTATTATCTATGTTTTTATCGCCTTACTATAATCAAAGAGAAGATGAATATGGTGGTTCTATAGAAAACCGTATTCGTATAGTAGTTGAAATTATAGAAAAAGCGAGAAAATTAGTTGGAAATGATTACCCAATTTTTGCAAAAATTAATTCTGAAGACTTTGCAAGCAAAGGCCTTACACAAGAAGACTGTCTACAAGCTATTAAAATATTAGAAAAAGCAAGTTTAGACGCTATAGAAATAAGCGGTGGTAATGCCTCTTTCAAAGAATCGCTTGATGCAAATAAATCACCTGCTCGTGGAAGAATAAAACTTGGTGAAGATAGCTACCATGCTGAATTTGCACTTAAAGCAATAAAAGAGATTTCTATTCCAATTATTTTAACTGGCGGTAATTTATTTTATAAAACAATGCAAGACTTAAACACAAAAGGCATTGAATATTTTGCACTGGCAAGACCATTAGTGCGTGAAGCTGACCTTATTAATAAATGGAAAAACAGTACAGAAGAAACAGCTTTGTGTATTTCATGTAATAAATGCTTTGTGACAGAAGGCAAAAGATGTATTTTTAATCTAAAAAAAAAATAAATAATACAAATTAAATTATATTATTAAAAAACAATCGAAACTCTGTATAATCCATATATTATGCAGAGTTTCGTTTTTGTTTATAGAAAAGCTATTTATTTGATTTTATTATGGATAAAAAAACTTTTCTTTTTAAAAAAGTATGTGTATAGTTCACAAGAGCGAAAAGCTAAAATTTACACTTATTTGCAGGATACAACATGATAGAAGCAAGACTTATTTTAAATATGAAATTAGAAGTAGAGCACAGAGAAGAGATAGAAGAGTTTTTTGCTGAGCTTTTTGAAGAAACTGGACTAGGTAAGGTTGCCTATGGCGGTGGCATTTCCTATCTTGATAATAATGAAGTAGACTATTGCGACATAGATCTTGACTTTAAAGATATGAAAACACTTGAAGCTTTTATTGAAAATGCACATATATTTCCAATAGCTAAAGACTCTACTCTTATCTATGAAGACAATAAGGTAAATATAGGCGACAAAGAAGGACTTGCACTTTATTTTGATAATGAAAACTTGCCAGAACTTCCTAAAAATGAAGAAGATAACGATCCACTCATTACATTAATCGAAGAATTAGACGAATGTTTAGACAGTGTAGAATTAGACTTTTTCTTTTCCTACTTTGAAGATTCTAAAATTACAGCACTTTACTATTATGGAGAATCATTTGAAGAAATGTTAGCACAGTTTAAAAAAGTTTTAGACACTAACCCGCTTTGCAAACATGTAAAAATTGTGCAACTTGTTTAAATAAAAAGTAAATTACTGTTTATTTTTATAAAATTTTTATTATTATGGTTTAAAATGAGGCATTGGTAAGAGTTTGTGTAAATTATTTTTATACATTCTATCTATCTTTGCCTTTATTTCATTGTTTTCACATACATTTTCACGTATATATCTATCTAAAATTTCATAAGAAAAACCAAGATTTTCCTCATCAGACATTCCGCAAAGACCATCAATAGGTGTTTTTTCTACAAATTTATCTGGAATACCAAGCTCTCTTCCAATAGCACGCACTTCTGTAACAGTAAGATGCATAAGCGGTGAAAAATCTCCAGCACCATCGCCAAATTTTGTTGCATAACCAACATAATCTTCTGAAAGATTACAAGTATTTGCAACTCTGCCATTTATGGTACCAGAAAGAGCATAAAGAGTAGTCATTCTTATGCGGGCAGGCGTATTAAATGTTGTTATAGTAGAAATTTCATCGTAACCAAGTTCATTCAAGGCAGAAGTATAATTTTGCATTGCTTTTTTAGCAATTTCACCTATGTTTACAATAACATACTTTATTCCTAAAAAGTCACAAATTTCCTTACTATAGTCAATGTCAAATTGTTCGCCTTGTGGCATAAGAACGCCAATGACATTTTCTTTGCCTAAGGCATTTCTACAAAGCGTTGCAACAACAGAGCTATCTTTACCACCTGAAATTCCTACTACTGCTTTTGCCCCTTTATTTTCTGGCAAGGCAAAATAGTCTGAAATCCAATTAATTGCTTTTTTACTAATATCATTTGCATTAAAAGTGTACATAATAGCTCCAGTTATTGTACTATTGATCTTTTTCTAAATTCTTTCTGATTTCACTTAAAGAGTATTCTTTAACAATCTTCCCATTATAAAAAACAGTTTCTAGTAAGTCATTTTTACTTTTAGCAAGTTTGTCATAATCTCTTTGGTATAAATTGTCTACAAAGTCAATTTTTCCATTTTCTTCAAAGACAAAACAAAGGCCTTTTTGCGATTTTTTAAGTTTGCCTTTATCGGTTTTTGGATTTTTATAAATTTGAATTTCTTCGCCATCTATAATTGAATGTGTGGCCTTAAGTGCAAAACCAAGAGTATCTCTCGTATTGTATTGATATGCATAAGAGCCAACACCAAAGGTCATATTTTCAGTTGCAAAGCCTTTTTGTTCAAGCTTTTCACATATTTCAATACATCTTTTGTGTGTAATACTATCGCCATAAAGAGCACCAATATGCGGATCTAAAACTTTATAGCCTTTTTCGTTTACAGTTCCGCCAAAAACGTCCCATAAAATTTCAACAGTGCCTTTTTCTTCTAACTTTGCATAGTCTCTTTCACTTTGACTAAGACTAGTATCATTTGATCTAATTTCTTCAGTTCCGCAGATAATATTTACAGGATCACCACTATCGCCTCGTATAAATATTTTTCCTTCTCTATTTAAAATATCTTGCTTTAATTGTGGAAGAATTTCAGATAAAACCTTAAAATAATCGTAAGTATCACTTACAATACTCAAATTTCCTTTTGGAAAGATATTTGTTATAAGATGCTTAAAACATTGCAATTCTTCATGCCCATAAGAACACATAACACTGTGCTCCATTGAAGGAGTTCCAAAAGCAATTAATTCTTTTTCAACATCTGCTAAGTAAAACTGTTCTAACCAATTAATAACAGGAATAGTTGCTGTTGCCCTAAAAGTAAGTAAGTGTGCTCCAGCACTTCTTAATGCACTTTCTTCACTCGACATTCCCCGCATTGAAAAATCGCCAACACTTGTACGCGGATCTCTTGTTGAAGCAGTTTTTTCGTAATAAGATTTTATTACACGGTAAAAAGAATCCGCAACTGTAGCACTAGTAATAGTTTGCCATATGCTACAAGAAATCAAAGTTTCTAAATAGTTTACAAGCCATGCAAATTCATGATGAGTATTTGTTATTGAGAAAATAGGGCAGCGTATTGGCGACTTTCTGCCTTCAGCAAGACATTTTATTTCTATAGGTAAATAACCAAGTTTATGAAGTTTTTCAATATGAGTCGTATTTGTGTAATCTTCACCTAAAGTGTATTTAATAATTCTTTTGTATTCATTTATCACATCTTCTAAAGGACGCGAGAAAAAATCTTCGTTAAATCGACGAATTAGTTGCTCTTTTAAAACAAATTGCATTCCAAAAACAACGACTTCATCTACATCATCAAGGCGTGACTTTCTTGGTGTAAAATAAGACACAAGTTTTTCAAGCCCCTTTTTATAGGCCATGTGGTGAACTGTTTTATAAAAATCTGTTGAAAGTAAAGGGTTTAGGTTTTTCATTTTATTCCTATAGTTTAGATATATAATAATCTAAACAACTGATAATTGGCAAGATTTTAATACTTCAAGAGCAGCTTCGTGTTTTTGCGGTGTTACACCAGCACAACAAGATGAATCTACAGTAATAGACATATTAGGAAAATGTGCTTTAAGTAATAAAGCATTTGAAACAACGCATATATCAGTACAAATTCCAATCATTTCAACTTCTTCATCTTTTATATTCTCAAGCAAGGCTGTAGATGAAAAATATTCTTTTTCTAAAATTTTATAGTCTTTATTTTCAACATAATTTTCTAGAAGTGAAGAAATTTCAGTATTTAACTCATGACCGTGAGTGCCTTTCATACAATGTACTACAGGGAGGTTTTTTCCTTCTAAAGTGTCAAGATAACCCTCTTTATGAGTATCAAGAGTAAAATATACAAAGACATTATTTTCTAAAGCATTTTTAACTTTTTTTGCAACCAAAGGAATTATCTTTTGTGCTTCCTTTGTTCCAAGTGAACCGTCAACAAAATCGTTTTGAAAATCAATAACAATTAGTGATTTACTCATGTTTACTCCGTTAAATTTTAAATTTATAAATAATTAACTGTATTCTTTTTTAATGAATAAAGTTTTGCTTTTCTATGTCCAAGCGATTGTATTGAATCGTATGTTTCTTGTTCGTTTTCTTCTAATTTTGGTAAAATTTTTCTTCTAAAGTTTGCATCAAGAAGATTTTTTCCAAGAATAAGCTCATAGATTTTTTGTAACTTTTTTATGCTAAAACTTTGAGGTAAAAGACGAAATGCTATATCTGTATATTCAATTTTACCGCGTAACCTTGTAATCGCATAAGAAATAATTTGTGCACTAATAGCAGAAATACCAGAAGAATTTGACACTTCAACTGAATTATCTAATTCATCTTCATTCTTTTTTTGTAAAATAGTAGCACGCAATATCTTTGTATTATTAGTAAGTTCTAATAAATATTCAGAAATAGCTGTGTTATTTTCATAATAAGATTTAACAAAAGTATAAGAAATTTTAAACCAATGAGCGTTATTTTCCTGCTTTATTACATTTTGAGAAGAAAGAAAAGCTTCTGAAAGATTTTCTTTTTCATTATCAAAAAGAGCAATATGTGAAATAGTAGAAAAATTTTCACTTGCCAATACTTCTGCACGATGAGAAGAAAGTGATTTTGAGAAATCCGTAAATGTATAAAGTTGCTCAATATAACATTTAAGAATACCGCTTTTGTCTTTTAACTCTCTTTGTATAGCTTGTATAGAGTTTTCATTCTTTTTAATTAATGTAGTAGGTAGGGAAAATTCTTCATTTGCTCCACTATTTTGATTAACAAGAAGTAGATTAAGCGAAAAAGTAGGTAGCTTTCTGTAGTTTTCTTCATCCTCACTAGAAACTGTAAAATCAACAACACTAGAAGCAATAAAGTTATTTCTATATAAAGAAGTATTATCTAGTTTCAAGTTTGTATACATAAATGCCTTATAATTCAAATAGAATGTGAAAGAAGTAACTTAATATTATTTTGATAAAATCAGATTGATAGTATCAATATGATATAAAGTATTACATTATATTTTTTTAAATGTCAAGGCAAAGCAAGAGCTTTATTTTTATAAAAAATAAAAAAATCTCTATATTTTCATATAGAGATTTTTGTTTTAGCATCTTTTTTTATAAACTAAATCAACAATGCCATTATATTGCCGCATTGAAACAAATTTTAGTTTTAACTCTTTTTCTTGTGGTGTAAATAAATGAATGCCATCACCTAAAATTGTAGGAATAACTGTAATGTGATATATGTCTATTAAATTATCCTTCACAGCATCTTTAACAAGTTGTGCTCCGCCACAAATCCAAATATTTTTACCTTTTTCTGCTTTTAAATTTTCAACTAAGGCTAATAATGTATCATTTGTAAAAATAATATCCTCATTTTTAATTACATCATTTGCTTTTTTTATTTCATTACAAGAAGTTAAATCTTTATTTGTTAAAACAAAGGTTTTTTGTTCAGAATAAACCCAAAAATCAGGAGAAAGCTCCGACACAATTTGATTATATGTTTTACTTCCTAAAAGGATGGTATCTACAGATTTTATAAATTCATCATAAGAACCAATATTTTTTTCATCACTTCCATCGCCACTTAGCCATGAAATATTATAATTTTTATCAGCTATATAACCATCTAAACTCATGGCAATATATAGTATAATTTTTCGCATGCTTTTTCCTTTTTAAAATAATTAAAATGAACTACTACATACTTTAAAATTGTTTACAGAATTTTAAAATAATTATAAAAACTGTTTCATCTACAGGTTTTGTGGACTTTTTTTCTACCTTTAAAACAAGAATGTCTTCTTTTATGTTGAACTTTTGGTTCTTGTAATTTAAGAACGTTAAAAGTGTTATTGACTGATATCTTCATAGAATTATCACTCATAAAAAACACTGTTAATTCTTTTTTATCATCTAGTTTACAAGAAGTAATTTTACTTGGCGCAGTATTATTAGGAAAATTTTTATTTTCTTGCATGCTCTTCCCCCAGTAGGTTAGATGTTAAAGCACATGCATTTAATTTTATGAATTATATAGACAAAAAATGTAATTAATAGTGTCCTTTATCTATTTTAGTTGAAATTTTAAGTAAATATAATAAAAATAATGCTTTTCAATATATAATAAAAATAATACTAAAAATAAAATTTGTCAATAGAAACTATAAATCATATTAATAGTAGGCATTATTAAAAAATCTCGATAAAATTATCGAGATTTTATTAGAAATGTAATTAGATAAATTCTCTAACTAGCTAGAAAAGGGGAAGTAATTAAAGGAAGAATTTATAAGATAAAAAATTTCAGAGAACAGAAATAAGAGTAAATTTAAATTTCAACTTAAACAATGACTAAATATTCATCGCAACTTTTATTAGAGCAAAGAATTACTTTTGTAAGCATCAATGAGTTTCACTGAAATTAAAACAGTTTCAGCATTAAGCGAAGAGCAGTATTGTTTTTTTGCTTTTCTGTCATCTTTGTATGGATGAGTAAGAATACGACAGCAAGGCTTTTTATGTGTTTGTGCAAAAGAATCGTGAAGTTTTTTAGTTAAATAACTAGAAACTAGTGTTTGCTCAGGCAATTTTTTATTATTTTTTTCTGCTTCTTCAATTTGTTGCTGTGTATAAGGAACTTTTTCTCTTTTGAAAATATGAGCAAAAGCCATAACTGCACCTGAGATAGTGCCGCATACGCAGCCATACTTACCTAAACCACCACCAAAAGGGGCTGCTAAAACAATATCATCGTCGCTATGTTCTATATTGTAAAATTCTAAAAGTGATTTTAACACGGATTCTGAACAGCAATATTCTGTTTTTTCGTAATAGTGTTGTACTTTTGATTGTAATTCTTCGTAGGTCATATCTAATCCAACTATAATAAAGCGAGTTTATAAGTAAAAAAGCATATGAAACCAACATCATATCCTTTGTATTACTCAATAATATTTACTTGTTATAAATAACACAAACAATATTTATTGCAAGTTAATTTATAGGTTAAAAGTAGAACAAAAGATAGATTTGATAAAAATTCAATTTGTAAAAATAGCGAAAAAAATAATGTATTTTATTCATCTTCTTGCATACTTACCCAAAAAGAACCTTCGCTTTTAATAATTCTTACCATACCAGCTCCAGCCTTCTTCATTGGCTGAATATTTTTCGCAAAAGCATATTGAATTAGAGCTTTTTCGTCGTATTTGAAAGGGCTTTTTTCTGCTACCATTCTGCCAGCTTCATCAAAAGTTTCTTGAGGAACAACTACAGCAGCATGATCTCTTTTAATTATAGCGTGAGCAGAAGCACCGTCTGCAGTATGCACCCAATAATCGTTTGGTGATGCAAGCTTTAGCACAAGCCCATTACCCTTAACATCCTTACCCAAAAGTATTGTAAAGCCATCAGAAGATTTTCTAAATAAAACTTGTTTTGGTAGATTAATATCTTTAGATGTTTGACTATGTGTTTTTGTTTTTATTTCTTTTGTGTTTTTTGCTTTTGACGATGTAATAGAAATATTTTTAAATGTTGTCGAAAGTGCAAGAGTTGCTTGAAGTTTTTGTTTTGTTTCTTCCAGTTCTTGTTCAACTTCTTGCTTTCTTTTAACTAAATATATTAAACCTCTTTTACCTCTTTGAGCTTGGTGAAAGAAGTTTTCCATATTTTCTTTAATTGTGAGCTTTTTATTTAATTCTATTGTTTTTTCTTCAATTTCAATATTTTCTTTTTTACTCTCTTTATCAAGTGCGTAGAGATTAGCCTGTAAGATCAAGGCAATTTCTCTTTTATCAAGCATAGATTTTAAACGATTTTCTTCCTCGTCTAATTTATTTCTTAACGCTTTAATTTTCTTGATTTGAGAAAGAAATGGCTTAGCTGAATTTCTTTTTACATCTTCAGATAAAAGATCTAGAATTTGTGTTTTCCCAAATTCATTTAAAGCAAACAATGGGTTATCAAAAATCTCTTCTACTTTATCTTCTTTTAATTTTTGTGGTAACTGCCAAGCGTAAAGCTCTTTTTTATTTTCTCCAAAACTATATAAAAAAAGATCGCCATCACCATTTTCTAAATCGAGCAAAAGGGATTTTACTTCTAAAAATGCTTCCATTTCATCACTTTCTTCCTCGATAACAGCCTGTATTGTTTTTCTTAATGCTGGAGTAAGGTAGGGTGAAAAAGATTTATTTTCAGGATTAAGTAAGCTTTTTACTTCATCAAGATTTTCAAGCTCTGGCCAATGAGGAGCAGGGTAGGCTGTGTAAGGATCTTCGCTTGTGAGATTAACACCATGCTTTAAATCTATTTTAAACCAATAGTTTTTATTGTCTTCAGCAGCTACTTGAAAAAAAACTACACGCGACCACCAAGCGCAATACATATTTATTATTCGCTTACCTACGAGATATTTTCTTAAACGCATCACACTTGCAGGGGGCGTTTCACCCCTTGCTTGATGATGATCTGAAATAAAAAGAAATGGAATATTTTTTCCTGTACGTATTGTCAAAAAATTCTTCTTTGATTTGCCGTAAAGCGAAAAAACATAGATATCTGTATCGTGTTGATATATTTTTGAAATTCTTGAACCAACAAGATTTTCCAACTGCCTTGAAGCAGCATGCAGTAAGTGAGCGTCCATAAATTATATAAGCACTTATATTAAAAGATTTTTAAGAAAGAAATGGATTAAATTTCTTCTCAGCTGCAATAGTTGATGAGCCAGAATGACCTGGATAAATCTTTGTATCATCAGGTAAAACAAGTAATTTATTTTTTATTGATGAAATTAATTGCTCATGGTTACCACCAAAAAAGTCACTTCTACCGATGGATTGTCTGAATAAAGTGTCACCAGTGATAACAAAGTTTCCTTCTTTGAAGTAAAAACAAAAACCGCCAAGTGAATGACCTGGAGTTGCTATTTGTTCACAAGAAATTGAACCGTATTGAGCCATACCTTCTTGTAATTCTGTAGCATCGAAGTATTTTGCTTTTGGCATGCCATACTTTACGCCGCCTGAAAAATGATCTTCTTTATAATCTAAATCACCTTTGCCAGCATAGGCAGGAGCATGAGTTAATTCGATAAAATCTGCAACACCACTTACATGGTCAAAATGTAAATGAGTGCAAATAATAGCTTGAACTTTTAAATTTTTCTCTTTGAGTATATCTAAAACAGGTTCGGTATAGTCAGGTGCGTCAAAAATAATCGCGTCTTTTCCATTTTCAACCACATAACAATTCGCTTCTAAAGGGCCTATTGGCAGTGTATGTATAAGCATTTTTTCTCCAAAAATTGACAATTAATCTTGCTTGAACTTCGTTCGTTTATAGTATATAGTTTTTTATCAATAAATCAAGCACGGTATAATGCGTGCCTGAAAGATAAAATTATACACTTTCGGAGAAAAGAATGAAGAAGCTATCTCTTGCAATTCTTACACTTTTACTAATAAGTGCTTGTGTGCCAAAACAAGTCATCAAGCCTTCCACATCAGGTCAAATTGAACAAACTGGCTCACAGCAAATAACAGCCTCTGCAACAGCCTTAGAAAATGCTGCTGCAACATGGGCACAGTCTTTGATCTCTCAGCCTCTAGAAAATCAAATAAGTTCAGCTTTAGCAAAATATAAATCTACTGCATCTAATGACTTTGATAAAGAATATGCTCTTTATATTTTAGCAACAAAACTAAATGACAATACATTATTTGCTCAGCAAGTGCTTTCAAGACTTTACCAAAACACAGATTCTGTTCGTAAAGCACAAATGGAAGCAAATCTCTTGAAATTCCTTGAAGCAACTGATAGTCAAAGTCTTGAATCAATAGCAAGCACTACTCCGCGTACACAAGAAATGTCATACCCATGGAATGTTATTGTGTGGCAAGCCGCTACAAAGGGTTTACTCATTGATAGCACAGGTGCTTTAGATAGATTAGCTCATGCAAACTTTGCATACTCAACACTTTTTGGTCTTACTCCTGGTTATGATCCTAATGCACCATTAGATGGTCTTTCTGAAATGCTTTATAATCCAAGTACAAGATATTCTTCAGCTTGTGTAACTTTAGCACTACCTATGTCTGGTAATTTTTCTAATATTGCAAGAGAGATTGTGAGCGGAGCACAAGTTGCACAGTCCTTTCTCAGACAAAGAGGGGCAGACATAACTTTAAACGTTATAGACACTGACAATCCTTCTTGGACATCACAAATAGCCTCACTTCCATCTACATGTATGTTCGTAGGCGGACCGCTTAGAGCTGATAGATTAATGACTTTACAATCAAGTAGCGCACTTTCTTCAAAAGCAATTTTTGCCTTTATGCCTGGATTGACTGACGGCTTTACAGAAGGTTCAAATATTTGGAGATTCTTTACTTCAACAGACGATCAGCTTACAACTTTAATAGATTTTGCAAAATTAAACTTAGGCATAGACGAAATAGCTACAATCTATCCAAACGATTCATACAGTTTAAGAATGTCTGAATTATTTTCACAAAAAGCACAAAGTAGTGGTGTATTCACTTCTGGCTACAGCTATCCATTAGAAGAAGAACAAGAATGGACTGCAGGAATAGGCGAATTTTTAGGCTCGCGCCTTTTAAAAGGAAAAGATCCTAATGCAAAGCAAAATGAACTTGTGCCTAGAGTTTCATCATCTGCAGATGCTGCATTCTTGCCAGATGGCTGGAATAATATGGAAATGGTAGCTTCAATCTTGCATTACCACGGAGCAACATACTTCCCATTATTTGGTACAACATTATGGGAACAAGGCCTTTCTTCAATGCAAAATATTCCTATGAACTATTTTAAACTCGCTGTTTTCCCTGGTGAATGGAATGAACTATCTAATTCTTACGGAACTGTAAATCTACAAAAAGCATTGCAAGCACAAGGCAATTCAGCTGATAATTGGTCTGCTTTAGGTTACGACTTTGTTCAAATGATATCAGCATTAAACTATGCAAATACAAGCTTAAATGCACAAGAACTCAACCAAAAGCTTGCTACATTACAAGAAATGGCATGGGCAGCAGCTCCATTTGCATGGGATTTTAGCGGTAAAGCACATAGAAGATTGTTCTTATTCCAACCAGACACAAATGGAAAGAAAATCCTTAATCAAGCTGAATACGTTAAAAATTATCAAGAAGAATTAAAATATAAAAAATAAGAGGTTATAATGTCGATTTCTATAGAAGATATGAAATATCTAAGCAAATTAGCAAAAATAGAACCAAATCAAGCTGACTTAGAAAAGTATGCTGAACAATGCGGTAAAATAATTCAATACATGGACGAACTTTCACAAGTAAATACTGATAATATTGAACCTTTATATTCACCAGTCATGCATAATTCCCTATTTAGAGAAGATGTTGCAAGCCATAAGCGTACAAGAGAAGAAATACTTGCTAACGCTCCGCTTACAGACAATACATATTTTATCGTTCCAAAAATTGTTGAAGGAAAATAAGGGAATAGAAAATGTCAGACTACACACAATTATCAATTCAAGAACTCATTAAGGCCTATTCTGAAGGCTTAAAAGCTGAAACTGTAGTAAATCAATGTTTAGAGAAAATTGAAAAAACAGAAAAAGATATTCATGCTCTTTTACATGTTTCAAAAGAATATGCCTTAGAAAAAGCAAGAAGTTTTGACAAAGCAGGCTATAATAAGTCACATGGACTTTGGGGCGTTCCTGTAACCATTAAAGATGTTATTTGCACAAAAAATATTTCTACAACAGCCGCATCTAAAATATTAGAAAATTTCACACCAACTTATTCAGCAACTGTTGTAGAAAAGCTTGAACAAGCAGGTGCTATTATTCTTGGTAAAAATAATATGGACGAATTTGCAATGGGATCTTCATGCGAAAATTCAGCCTATTATCCTACTAAAAACCCGCATAATCTTGCTAAAGTTCCTGGTGGTTCAAGCGGTGGCTCTGCTGCTTCTGTAGCTGCAAATCAATGTTTTGCTTCGCTTGGCACAGATACTGGTGGATCAGTAAGACAACCAGCCAACCTATGCGGCTGTGTTGGCTTAAAGCCAACTTACGGAAGAGTTTCACGCTATGGTGTTATAGCTTATGCCTCTTCATTAGATCAAGTTGGCCCAATGGCAAATTCTGTTTCTGATGTGGCAATGCTTTTACAAGAAATAGCAGGACATGACCCACTTGATAATACATCTGCACCAAATAAAGTAGATAATTATTTAGAATGTATCAATAATACACAATCACTCAAAGATGTAACTATTGGTTTACCTGTAGAATTTTTACAAAATGAAAATATAGATCCTGAAGTGCTTGCTGCATGCAATAAAACTATAGAAAAAGCTAAATCTCTTGGTGCTAAAACAGTTGAAGTAAGCTTACCGCATACAAAATATTCACTTTCTACTTATTATATCATTGCAACTGCTGAAGCAGGTTCAAACCTCGCTCGTTATGATGGTGTAAGATTTGGTAAAAGAGCAGAAGATATAAAAAATCTTGAAGAACTCTATATCAAATCTCGTACAGAAGGTTTTGGCCAAGAAGTGCAAAGACGTATATTATTAGGAGCTTTTGTGCTTTCTTCTGGTTATTACGATGCTTATTACAAAAAAGCAGCACAAGTACGCAGATTAATAAAAGAAGATTATCTAAACGCTCTCAATTCTTGCGATTTTATTCTTTCGCCAGTTTCTCCAATTCCAGCATGGGATATCAATAAAGTACATGATCCTATTCAGATGTATCTTATGGATATCTTTACTTTATCATTAAATCTTGCTGGCTTACCTGGATTAGCAATTCCGCAAGGCAAAACTAATGATGGTCTTCCGTTAGGCGTTCAATTATTAGGCAAACCATTTGATGAAGCAAATCTTCTTTCTTATGGTAATTTATTAGCTGAAAAATAGTTTAAAACATCAAGATATAAGTGCTTTATGGCAGAAAAGAAAAAAAACGCAAAAGATCTAGATTTACCTGATTTAGAAGAAGCAAAAAGTAGGGGAGAGTTTTTATTAAAACACCTACGCACACCAGCCATTCAAGATTTTCTTCAAAGGCTTAAGGTATTAAAAAACTCTCCTCCGCAAGTTTTAATGCTTGAATCTGGCTCGCAAGAAATCAGACTTGCAGTTGCTATGTATTGGGCATGTCTTTTGAATTGCCATAATAATCCTAAGGAAAGTGAAATAAATCAATCTAGTATTGAACCTTGTTTACATTGTCAATCTTGTCTTGAAATTTTAAACAATCTTTCTGCTGATTTCTTTTTTTATAATTGCATAGAAGAATCACTTAAAATTGATAATATACGCGAATTAAAGCCCTATATTTCACAAAAACCTAATTTTTTAAAACAAAGAGTAGCTTTATTTTACGAACCAAGCTTTAATAGAGCAGAAGCATCAAATGCTATGCTTAAAATTTTAGAAGAGCCAAATAACACAACCTCTTTTATTTTTACTATAGCTCAAAGGCAAAGTGCCTTACCAACAATTGTTTCGCGTTCATTTGTACTTACTTTACCAAGTAATAGTCACAGGGCTTTTACACAAAACGAACTTGACATAAGGCAAGCTATCTTTGTTTTTTTTACAACAGGAAAAGAATGGTTTAATCTCTACACATCTGTTAAGGGCTTTTCAAAACAAGATGCTCAAGAAGTTATTTATGTTTTAACAGCAAGTCTTGCAAAGGCTCTTGCTTATGATAATAGTCCAGATAATCATGCCTTAGTTGAACTATTAAATAAGAAGATCAATGCAAAGAAATCGTTTGATTTTTCACACTATATTGATGAAGCACAAAACGCGCTTAATGCAACTGTGAACCCAGCTTTAGTTGTTGATACTTTATTGCTGCAAATCTTTATGCTTATATACGAAAAATAAAAATGAGATAAAGCTTATCTTATTTATTCAACTTGTTATATTTATCTCAAACGAGCATTGACAGAATAGAAAATGAGATTTATATTTCTTGTTAGGGGCAAAAATAGACTTTTAGCCCTAGATAAGGTATAAATAAAATTACTTTAGATAATATTTTACTTAATTAAAGGAATAAATATGAATTGGGATTGGGATAAGTTAAAAGAAAAACAAAAATCTCGTAACTCATGGCAGCCTTTTGAAAAAAAAGATCAAGCCAGAAATGAAGATAGATACGAAGAAAATCAAGATGAAGGTCGCACATCTGCTCAAGATAATAGAGATGATAACCGTAGATCAAAAGACGACGAAGCAGAATATATTGATTTTTCTGAAATTTATAAAAGAACAACAAGAAAAAACAATAACAATGGCAATAATGGCGG
>CAYJHN010000022.1:0-13265 GCA_964369985.1 uncultured Desulfovibrionaceae bacterium
CTGAACAATATAAGCAATAGCAAGAGCAAGGATAGCAATAATAATAAGAGCAACTACAAAATTAGACATATATATTTCCTTTTACATAAAAGCTCCCTCTTCATTTAGAAAAGGGAGCTTTATTTTTTGAAGTTATTTTATGCTTATGAAGCCTTTGCTAAATTATATTTCATCTCTGATTGCTCATTTCCTTTTTTGATAAGGAAAATCAAGTAAGCAACTAATGCAAGAGTAACAACAAGACCTGGAATAAAGCCTGTACCAAGAGTACCTAGGGTAATAAGTGTGCCAACTTGATAAACTAAGAAAGCAACAACAAAGCCTGTAGCAAATTGTAAGCCTATACCAGCAAAGAGCCATTTTCTATTTTCCATTTCTGCATTCATCGCACCAATAGCAGCAAAGCAAGGAGGTGTGAAGAGGTTGAACATAAGATATGCTAATGCAGCAACAGAAGTTAATCCCATTGTTTCAGCAACAGATGAAGCACCAGAAACTAAAGCTAGCTCTTCGGTATCAATGAAGTTTGTAATGCCGTAAACAACAGCTAATGTGCCAACAACGTTTTCTTTTGCAATAAAGCCAGTGATAGCTGCCGCAGCTAATTGCCATGCACCAAATCCTAAAGGAATAAGTAAGAATGCAAATGGAGTTGCCAATGTAGCAAGAATACTTGTGTTTTCAGCACCTTCTGCAACAACATTTAAGCTCATATCAAATGTTTGCATGATTTGCACAGCAGCGTTACATACTAAGATAATAGTAGCAGCTTTGATGATAAATGCTTTACCACGTGAAAGCATTGATAAAGTTGCTCTCCAAATGTTTGGGAATTGGTATTCTGGAAGTTCCATAATAAAGAAAGAACGAGCGTGTTTTTCGCCAGTGATGCGTAAAATAACAAATGCACCAAAAACAATAAGGAAGATACCAACAAAATACATTAAAGTGCCAACCCAAGGAGCATCAGCAAAGAAAACGCCAGCAAATAAAGCAATAACAGGAAGTTTTGCACCGCAAGGCATGAAAGGTGTGAGCATAGCAGTTGTTCTTCTTTGTCTTTCATTTCTAATTGTTCTTGTTGCCATAACGCCAGGGATTGCACAACCAGTACCAATAACCATTGGAATAATTGACTTTCCTGAAAGTCCAACTTGTTTTAAGAATCTGTCCATAACAACAGCAACTCTTGCCATATATCCGCAGTCTTCAAGCAAAGCAAGTAAGAAGAACATAACCATAATAAGCGGTAAGAAGCCAACAACAGCACCAAAACCACCAATAACACCGTCAAGTAAGATAGCAGCAAGTAGAGGTGAAACGTCTTCGCCTAATACACCAGCTGCCCATTCATAAAACATGTCGATATAGCCAACGAAAAAGTCAGCAAGCATTGTACCAAGAGTTGTTTGTGAAATATAGAAAACACAATACATAACAAGTGCAAAGATTGGAATACCGAGCCATTTATTAGCAAGTATTCTGTCTGCAGCATCTTGTAATGTTTGTTCATTACTTTGTTTTGCACGTTTTTCAACTTGATTTACTAAAGAATTAACAAAATCATAACGTTTTACGTCTGAAGCTTTAACTGCATCTTCGCTTTGTTCATTTACTTCAGCTGTGTAAGGAGCTGTTTGAGTGCTTCCTTTAGCTGCAACAACTGCTTGCATAAGAGCTTTGTGGTTGCTTTCAGATGAAGTTGAAATTGTTGGTACAACAGGACAAGATAAAAGTTGTGAAAGTTTTTCAACATCAATGCTAATATCTTTTTTTGTATTAAGATCAGATTTGTTGAGTGCTACAACAACAGGGATTCCAATTTCTAAAAGCTGGGTTGTAAAGAAAAGACTACGGCTAAGGTTTGTTGCGTCAACAATATTTATGATAACATCAGGATTTTCTGTTTTAACAAAATTACGAGTGATATTTTCTTCAGATGTAAATGGCGACATAGAATACGCACCAGGTAGATCAACTGCAATTAAATTTTCGTTTGATTCAAGTAGGTTTTGTTTAATTTTACCTTCTTTTTTATCAACTGTTACACCAGCCCAGTTACCTACTTTTTCCACACTTCCTGTAATAGCGTTAAAAAGTGTCGTTTTTCCACTGTTAGGATTACCTGTTAGAGCAATTCTCATACTTGTTACCTCTTTGTCTTTTATTGTGAGTTTTTTAATGTAATAAAAAACGTACTTTAGTTAATGGTTCTAATTGTTTTATTTTTTTTTAAAAATGTTCTAGTAAGCTAACTTTGTAGATAAAAAAAATTAAATTACTATAGCTCTAGCTAAATCGTCGTCGATACTGTAGCGAGCATCTTTAATGCTGATAATAAAGTTTTTTTGTAAATTAGATAGAATAGTAACTTTTTCTCCTGGATAGCAACCTAAAGAGAAGAGAAAGTCTTTCATTTCTTCATCAAAATGTGTTTCTATAGCCACAATTGTGTATTCAATATCTTTTTGGCCGTCAGCAAGAGTTTTTTTGTTTTCTGTCATAATTTTTTTTGCATGCTTTTTTGTTTAATATAGGCATGCTTTTTACCTCAAATTTTATTTCTTCACAAATATAAAGTCATGTAAAGATAAGTTTTCTACCATTGAAAGCTTGTGTTCATCGACTTATTAGTCGGTTAGGGTCAACTAACTTGTTTTTTTATAATGTAAAACTTTCTTATTGTCAATAAAATCTTTATTTAGAAAACAATAGGCAGACCTTATTCAGGTTTAGGCTTTATCTAGTTGAAATTATACTACAAAAGTGAGCGTAATGAACAAAGGCACAAGCTCGCGAAGCAAGAACCACGCCTCTTGTAAGCGAGCTTTCGTGCACAGCGTGCCGAAACAAATTAGAATCACGTAACAATGGGCATAAAAAACTCTTATAAACAAGAAAATATATCTTATTCAAAGGTTAGTTTTTTTTTAATAGGCATGCTTTAAAACAAAACAACAATAGCTTTAATTTAAAACTATTGTTGTTATAAAGATGGTTTTAAAGTTAGATAGACTTTTATAATTATCTTTATTCTTTAATCAGAAGCAACTACACCTTTTAACATAAGTGTTTGTAAAGCATCAACTTCTTCTTGAGAAAGTTGTTTCATCGCTTCTTTTTCATTCATTCTTATTTTTTGGCCTTTTTCAGAAAGTTTAAAGATAGAAATAAGTTTAATTGCATAACGCATTGTATTTACTTCTTTTTCAGTCCAAACTCTTTCTTTTGTACAATCAGCAAGGGCAAGGCCTAGTTTCATTGTTGTCTGATTTTGTGCTTGCAAAATGAGGTTAGATTTTGCACCTTGAGCATTAATAAAATCTATTGTGCTTTTTTGTTTAAATTCACTTGTGCCAAAGAAGTAGATAGTATCTTTTTCATCAAGTAAGTCAAATATTTCAGCAAGATCATCTCTTTGAATTGTGCGTATTTGATCTATTCTTTTCTCTACTCTTGAGCTATTCCATTCGTTTGTTATGTGATAAATATCTTCTTCAGTATCAGTAGTATATATGTAGGCTCTATCAATATTAAGCTTATTGCCTATAATGCCAAGCACAGCGTCAAGTGAAGTGTGTATCATCTTTGAATCATAGATAGAATCGAATATGGTATTCACAAGTTCGGAATCAACAAAGCTACTGCCAGCTCTATTTGCATTTTCTACTATAGTTAAATCTTTAATTGAAGAATCTACAAATTCAGAATTATAAAAAGTATAGCAATCTTTTCCGCGTTGTTTTGACTGGTAAAGTGCTTTGTCGGCACATTTGTATAAGTCGCTGAAATTATCACTGTCTTTTGAATAAAGAGCAATGCCTATACTGCCTGAGATTTTATAATCGTAATTATCACCAGAATAAGTGTTTTGGAAAGTTCTTGCTATAGATTCGGCTTTTTGTTTGATTGTTTCTATGTTTTCAATATTTTTTAGGAATACAACAAATTCATCACCACCAATTCTGCCAATAATGTCGCCGTCTCTAAAGTGCGAGCGTAATTTATTAGATATTTCAGTAAGCACCATATCACCAAAATGGTGGCCAAGATTGTCGTTGATAGCTTTAAAGTTATCAACATCTATAATGAATAAGGCATGAGAATTATTAGGAAAATCTTGAATTGCTTTTTTAGAAAGGTTTTCAGTTGTTACTTTATTGAAACAATTTGTAAGCTGATCTGTTTGTGAGAGCATTTCATAAGACTTTTGATCATGAATATCCGAGGTTTTGCCAATAGCAAACATAGGTTCGTTATTCTTTGAGAAAATATTTTTATAGGCAATTCTAAAGTAGCGAGTATTTCCATCTGGTAAGACAAAACGTATGTCATATTGCTCTGAAATACCTTCTTTTGCTGACTTTGCAAAAGTTAAGAATTCCTCAACATCTTCTTCAAAAACTAAGTTTGAATCAACAATGCCTGATGGGAAGGGATATTTTTCAGTGGAAAGATTGAGAATCTCTCTTCCTTTTCCAAAAAATTGGATATTTTCATTTTTAATGTCATACACCCAGAACCATTCAGCTGAAAGATCTGTTATATTATTTAAAAGTATTTTATCGGACACTTTATTGAAGAAAAATTCATCAATAAATTCACTTTTATTGCTTTCTGTGAACTGTGAGCGTAAATCTCTTGTAAAACCAATAACAAGCGGTTCCCCCTGTGCGTCACAAAAATCTAGTTTTTGTACTGTAACTTCTGTAGGGATTTCTTCGCCTTTTAAATTACAGTGAAGCCAGTTGAAGGAAAAACTACCTTCAGCTCTTGCTTTCTTAGTATATTCTAATACTGTCTCTTTAGAAGGTTTGCCATCAGGTTGGGTAGGAGGAGAGAGTTTATAAAAATTTGCAAGATACTCTTCTTTATCTTTTAATTCATACAATTCAACAGCTTTCCTATTACAAAAAATAAGTTCATCTTTTGCATTAATCATAGTTGTGGCTAATGGCATTGCTTCGAGTGAAGCAAGCATAAAACTTGCATCACTTCCTAGTAGTCCAGTAATATCAGGTAAAGAGCTTTTTATTTTCTTTTTCATGATTGCCTCAAGCAAGTATATTTTTAAAAAATATACAATAATAAAAATTATTTATTATATATTTATTTCTTTGTTTGAAATTAAATCAAGCTAACTATCATTATACTAAAACACTAAAAGCAAAAAAACAAGCTTTCATTAGAGAAAATAAAAAATAATTCTTTAGAAAAGCAATTAATTAGAAAGAAGTAAGAAAAGTTTTTGCTTCTATTTCGTCAAATTCTTCTGCCATTGCTAAAGACATTATGGCAAGGCAAATATCTCTTTCTGTAAGCAAAGACTTAGCTATTTCTTGGTTGATGCCTCCAATTCCAATAAGATTTATATGGGAATTATTAATAATTTTAATCACTGAATCTAAGAAATCAAGGACGAGTGGCTGTAAATTTTTTTTGCAATCTGATTCAAAAATATGCCCCACAAGAAGATTAGAAACCTTTGTTTTATTAGATTTATTGTTCTCAATAATAATCTTTGCTTCATCTATAGAATGAATAGAAATACCAAGCTTTAAATCTTCTAAAGGCAAATTTTTTTCAAGCAGAAATAGATAATTTTCAAAACTTGTATGAATGTGACATGCGTGTTTTTTAGCCAAACCATAAGCTAATGAAATATCGGTGTTGAGATAAAGCTCAAGTGAAAGATCTTTACAGAGTGGTGAAATTTTTTCAACAATATCAGTATATTCTTCTTTTGTGATTTCTTTTTCGCGTAAAATAAGTCCTGCTAGACATGTTTTTGGCGATGCTTTAATAATGCTTTTTAAATGTTGAACAAAATTACCTTTTAATCGGCTTTTTTGGCTTACTATATAAAGATATTTTTCTTTCATTTAATGATTACACATAGATATAGTCTAAGACAGTGGCTTGTAAACCTTTACTTTCTATTGATTTAATTACTTCTTCTACGCTTCTTTCGTCTGAAATAACAAATTGTGCGTCGCCTTTTTCTTCTTCTTCATGTCCGCCAACGCCAGTTTTTACACCAGCTGAAATGCGGGTAGCACAAATATTTATGATATTATCTCGAAATCTTGCGTTTTCGCGTGTAGAAATATTGATACCTGCATAAGGTAAGAAAAGACGGTATGCACACATTATCTGTACTAATTGTCTTTCATGCACGTCTTTTGGATTTATATTTTCATTATTGACTATTGGTCTAAGTCTTGGACATGAAAAGGAAATTTCAGCATGTGGGTATTTTTTTTGTATAAGACTTGCATGAAGTGCAGTTGCGTAAGCGTCTTTTCTAAAATCGTCTAAACCTAGTAAGGCTCCAAAACTCACACCACGCATGCCGCCCATAAGAGCTCTTTCTTGTGAATAAAAGCGATATGGAAAAACTTTTTTTGGGCCAGCTAAGTGTTTTTCATCGTAAGTTATTGGATTATAAGTTTCTTGATACACAGATACAAAATCAGCTCCAGCCTTGTGTAGTAAAGCGTATTCGTCTGAATTAAGAGGATAGATCTCAATACCTACATTTGGAAAGTATTTTCTTGCAATTTCACAGGCTTTTGCAATATATTCTACACTTGATTTTGCACGGTTTTCACCAGTTAAAATGAGAATATCCTTAAGGCCTGTTTGGCTAATTGCTTTTAATTCTTTGTCTATTTCCTCATAAGACAAAGAAGCTCTTTGAATGTCGTTTTTGCAATTAAAACCACAATAAGTACAATGGTTTGAACAATGATTTGCAATATAGAGTGGTGTGAATAAAGCAATAGTATTACCAAAACGCTTTCTTGTTACTTCTTGTGCTTTTTGAGCAATTTCTTCTAACATTTCAAGGGCAACAGGAGAAAGAAGAGCAGCTAAATCATGGTAGGATAGATGTTCAGCTTTTATCGCATTTTTAACGTCTTGCTTTGTGTAGATAGAAAAATCAACTAAATCAAGCTCTTCTAAGACCTTGTTCATCATAAGATGATTTTCATCTATTTGTTCCATGTTTTTTAAATACTTCATTGACATGCGTGAAACCCTTGAAAGTTTAATCTAAAAATCCAGTAAGTGGAGATGAAGCCATTGCTTCTTTGTCTAAAACACGTCCTAAACCAGCTTTATAGGCTCTTCTACCTGCTATAATGGCTTCTTTAAAAGCTTTTGCCATAAGTGGAATATCTCTAGCTGTTGCTATTGCAGTGTTTGCCATGATAGCAGCAGCACCCATTTCCATGGCTTCGCATGCTTGCGATGGTTTGCCAATACCAGCATCAACAATTATTGGTAGATCGATTTCATCAATCAATATTTGTATAAATTCTTTTGTGACAAGGCCTTTATTAGTGCCAATAGGTGCCCCAAGTGGCATGATTGCAGCAGCACCCGCGTTTTGCATATCTCTTGCTGAATTCAAATCAGGATACATATATGGTAAAACAACAAAATTTTCTTTTGCTAATATTTCACAGGCTCTTGCTGTTTCGTAATTGTCAGGTAAAAGATATTTACTCTCTGGAATTACTTCTATTTTTACAAAATCGCCACAGCCACATTCGCGTGCAAGCCTTGCTATTCGCACAGCTTCATCACAATTTCTTGCACCTGATGTGTTAGGCAAGAGAGTTACATTTTTTGGTATATAATCAAGTATGTTAGCAATGCCACCAGCATTAGCACGTCTTAAAGCAAGTGTGATTATTTCAGTTTCAGCATGCTCAACTGCTGCTGTGATTAAATCAAGGCTGTATTTGCCAGAACCAAGTATAAAACGTGAGTTAAAAGTGTGATTACCAAGTTTGAATGTGTCGTCTGTATGCATTGTATCCTCTCGTCTAAAAAGACAGATCTATTTCATTAATTATTAATTGTGTAACTATAGTAGCTTGCATAGAAGCACAAAGGCTTACCCTTGGTGCATAAAGTGTTTTTTCTTCTTCTACACTATTTTTTTCATCTCCGCAAAGATAGAAATTAGTCATTTTTTTTTGAGCCTTTATCGCATTTGGGCTTTTTATACCAGCCATTCCACTTGATGCAACAAAAAGAGCTTGTGGCAATTTTGTAAGTACATTTTCTGTAAGCATGGCTTTTTGTTCAGCATTATCAAAAGCTTCACAAATAATTTGGCAGCCTGCAAATTTTTCTACAATATTATCAGAATGTAGCTTTTCATTATAAAGAATATAATCAATATAAGGGTTTATACGTATTAATTGCCTGTGTAATGCCTTTGTTTTATATTCGCCAATGTCGTAAATATCGTAATGTTGCCTTTGTATATTTGTTTTATCAACCTTATCAAAGTCAATTAAAACAAGGCTTTTAACGCCCATTCTTGCAAGTAATACAGCTATATGTGAGCCAAGTCCACCTAATCCCGCTATAGCTATAGTGGCATTTGCAATTTTTTCTTGTCTTTTCTTGCCATGTCTTTGTATTAAAAGCTCTTGCAATTCCTCGTGAGAAAGAGGGTATTTTGTTTTATTTTCTTGCATAAAAATGCCTTTTATCTAGGTAAGGAGCTGCAAATTATCCGCCGCCAACAAAGTGAACAATTTCAAGGATATCCTCTTTAGATAACTTTGTTTTAGCAAAATCTGCTCTTGGGATAATTACTTTGTTAAGTTCTACAGCCACTCTTTGCACATCAAAGCCTTTTTCTTTTAAAAAAGCTTCAAGCGTTTGAGCTTTATATTCTTCTTCTTTATATTCTTCTTCTTTGCCATTTACTCGCATAGCAAACCTCTTAAATCTTGTTAAATCAGAATAAAATGTACTCTTTTGTTTTTTATTTGTAAAGTGTATTAAAGGCTTAAAAAATTGAAAAAGTATAATAACTTCTTATAGAAATGAGCTTTAATCTTTACTAAAAAGCTTGCGAAAATCCATTGCTCTTTGTTTCACATCTTTAGCACTGCATAAAGCCGAAACAAGAGCTATGCTCTCAACCCCGCTATTTAGGACTTCTTTGGCGTTTTCAAGATTTATTCCGCCAATAGTCATTAATGTCATATTTGAACCTGCATTATCCAAATAATTTCTGCATCTTAGCATGCCTTCAATGCCCCATGCTGGAGCTGTGTCTTTTTTTGTTTGTGTTTCAAAAACAGGGCTTGCTACCAAATACTGTATAGGTAAGTTGATAGAATTTTTGAATATTTCAAATGTAGGTGCAGTGTGTCCAATAATTTTGTTTGGACCTAATAATTCTCTAGCTGCAAGTACGGGCATATCGCTTTGTCCAAGGTGAACACCAGCGGCTTTTGCAGCAAGGGCGATATCCACTCTGTCATTGATGATGATTGGAATACCCTTTGTTTGAACTTTTGCTACAAGTTCTTGTGCTAAAGCGTAAAAATCTCGAGTGTTTGCGTTTTTTTCTCTTATTTGAACGCAGCTCACTCCGCCTGCAACAGCTTCTTGAACGACGTCAAGTATAGGTCTATTTAAACATAAATCTTGGTCGGTTACAAGATATAATCCAAAATTATGGTATGTGGACCAATTTGTCATGCTATATCCTTTTAGAAATGTATATTTAATAAAAAAGTGAAGCTATAATAAAAATTGTTATCTGCTTACCAGTCAGTTGGTTTTCCTATAAGGTTTTTAGGAAGTTCTTTGCCGAAGGTAATTGATGAAGGAATTTCAGGACTTGTAAGATTTTTTAGCATATATTCTCTAAGTGTTTTGCGTAAAGCAAGTTCGTCAAAAGTATCTTCACTAGCAATAATAAAGGCCTTTAATCTATTGCCTTCTTCTTTTCGCATAAGACGCACAAGGCATTCTTTTACTTGCGGATGTTTTAAAAGTTCGTCACGCACCTTTGTAGGAAAAACATTCACACTGCCAACTTGAACAGCATAATCCTTACGACCTTTTGGACGAAGATGCCTTTCATCAAGCCATTCAAGAGTATCTTGCATTGGGCAAACTAGAAGAGTGTTGTCAGGAAGTGTGCGTGTAAGTTCTTTATTTTCAAAAGAATAATTGAATTGCGGTAAAAGGGTAAAGGCATCATTTGGGTTTTTTCTTGAGCACATAACGCCAAGCTCTGACGAGCCAAAATTCTCTAAGAAAAAGAAACCTTTATTAAGCATATTTTGAAAAGTTTTTTCAGCAAGCGGGGCAGTACCTGAAATACAATGTATGCTTTTGCCATCAAGCCCTTCAGTAAGGCAAAGATGATCGTAAAGAAGAGGAATTGCAATAAGTAGGTCATTTTTTTTAAGTTTTTTTGCAATTACTTGTGGAAATGGCACTTCAGATACAAGTGGAATATTTAACGCTTTTGGTAGCAATAAGCCAAAAGTAAAACCGTAAAGATGGTGTAATGGCACAGTGACTAAGGCTCTTTTACATGAGCTAAAATGTGGAATAATGCCAATAAGTTCTTGCCTTAAATGGCTTTCTTTATGCGTGCAAGGTTTTGGAATACCAGTTGAACCAGAAGTAAAAAATGTGACGGTTTTTTCACTTTTTTCCCAAATATTATAAGCCTTTTGTGCAACTTCGCCAAAAGTATCTTCAATATTTGCTATAACATTGATAGAAAACATTTTTGCGTATGATTGACAAATATTTTCACAATCTTCTTGTGTGTAGTCTAAGTCTGCCCACTTTTTTTCTTTAAGTTGATCTAATTCGTAATAAGGTACTGGTAAAACAGTGTTTTTTGCTTTTTCAAAGCGTGCTATAGATTGTAATATAGCAAGAAATGAAGAAAAGTCTAATGGAGTAATATGTTTGATATCGCAAATATTCATTGCATACCTCATAAGTCTTATTTATTAATTTCAAGTAAGGCAAGAGTGTGCGAATTTTCTTGTTTACAAGCGCAAATGCTATTATTCGAAACATGATTTGAATGTATAGCAAGAAAAGTGTCAAGAGCTTGAGCTAGTGGCGTTGTTCCGTAAAAAGATGAATTATTTACTATTTTGCAGTTATTATTTGCAATTATATCACAATCTTTTGCATGGCCTGAAAGGAAAATTTGTCTTTCTTCATTTTCAAGAGAGTGAATAAATTGATTTTCTTCTTGCCAAGATATTGAAATAGCAGGTTTATTTTCTTCTTTTTCTTCTTTTTCGCCTTTTTCTTCTTTGCCAAGTAAGAAAAATACAGCACCTTCTGTAAGCGGGTAAGGCGTGCTTTGTAATTTTTCTTTGCAAGTGTAGGTAAACCTTTTGTCAAGTTCGTCAACGGCACCTACAAGAACATAGTCATTTTTTCCTGAGGCAAGCAAAAGAAGGGCACTTTGTATTGCACCTGCAAAGGATTGGTCAAATTGAGTAATAGTTTGACAACCACCTTGAATATCAAGAATTAACGAAATAAGCCCAGCCCCCATATTATTTACAGCATGTGAAAAAGCTGTTGGCGATGAAAGCTCGGGGCTATTGTCTAAAATAGAATCCATGAAGTCAATATTCATTTGTGAGCTTGAAAAAGCTGTGCCTATAACAAGAGCCATGTTTTTTGCTTTCTGTGTACTTTGCTCTTGTGTGCCAGAAGGTATTGCAAAACCAGCATCTTGCAAAGTTTTAGCAGCAGCAAGAAGTCCCATTTTAGCATAGCGTGGAACGCGACGCATATTCGTTTTTGGCAAAAGCAAAGGAAGATCTGAAATATCAAGTTCGGAAGCTTGTTTAAAATCTGTTTCTTTATTAGGCGTGTAAGTATTTAAAATAAATTCAGAATCGCCTAAAGTATGGCAAAGGCTTGATGAAAGAATAGAAGCACGAAGCATAATTATATACCTTTATTGATAACGCTGGCTATCAGTAGAAATAATAATAGCCGCATTTCCGCCGCCAAAACCGAGCGAAGTGGAAAGGGCGTATTGTTTTGTAATTTGAGTGTTTTCTTTTGTAGGTGTTAAATTTATGTTAGGATCTATTTCATTGAATCCATTAGTTAAAGGCACAATTTCATGTTGCAAAGCATAGATTGAAAACAAAGCTTCAATAGCACCAGCAGCACCAAGTGTATGCCCTGTGATGGCCTTGCTTCCCCAAACTGGTACTTCATTGAAATGTTTATGGAAAAACTTTCCTTCCACATTGTCATTTTCTTTAGTGGCTGTTGCATGTGCGTTAATAAAAGCAAGATCTTCTTTTGTTATTCCAGCGTCTTGCATAGCGTCATCAATGGCTTGCTGCAAACCTTTTGCTTCTGGGTGAGGCGCAGTAAAATGATAGGCATCAGAAGCAGAGCCATAACCTACTGCATAAGCAAGAATATCAGCATTTCTTTTCTTTGCATGCTCTAGACTTTCAAGAATAAAAATAGCAGAAGCTTCACCAAGATTAAGGCCTTTTCTTGAGGCATCAAAGGGTTTGCACTCTTCTTTGTCATAAACCATGAGCCTAGCAAAGCCAGTATGAGGTACTAAGGAAAGTGCATCAGCACCGCCACAAATCACATAATCACAAGTATTTGAACGTATAAGTTCCATGCCCATACCAAGCGCATCCGCACCAGAAGTGCAGGCATTTGCTAAAGTAAGGCAAGGGCCTGAAATATTAAGAGTTTGAGAAATAGCAAGGCTGAGGTTTGATTTGAAATATTCGTCAGCATCTTGGTAGTTTATTTCTTTATTTTGTTTATCTTCTTCAGATAAAGTAAAAGATTCTTCATTGTTTTGCATGGAATTTTTAGCTTTTTTATAGCTTTCAATAAAATGCAAAGCAGAACCAGCAGTTGTGCCTAAAACAATACCTGTTTTAGCATCTTGTAAGTCTGTTAAGTCTATGTGTGCGTTTTCTATGGCTTTTTTTACTGCAATTTTGGCAAGAAAAAGAGTGTCAAGAGCTGAATTCTTACGCTTATATTCATGAAAACATGGTGCAGCTAAAAAAGGATATGGCATTGCTTGCGAATGAAGATCTTGTGGATTTGAGAGATTTCTCTTGCTATTTGTCAAGGAGTGCCAAATTGTTTTTATATCTTCACCAGCAGCACTTATGCTCGCTAAACCTGTGATAGCTACTGCTTTTTTCATGTTTATTTTTTCTCCATGATATAAGTGGCTAAAGTCATAGGAGAAACAAAAACTTTTCTTGCTTCGTCTGGATCTTCAATCTTTACGCCAAATCTTTTTTCAACAATAACAACTAATTCAACTGCGTCTAATGAATCTAAACCTAAACCTTCAGGGTCAAAAAGTAGGCTATCATCTTGAATTTCTTCAACACTTACATGTTCTAAACGTAAATCTTCAATAATAAATTTCTTTAAGCTTTCGCAACATTCTTTAA
>CAYJHN010000022.1:13275-15912 GCA_964369985.1 uncultured Desulfovibrionaceae bacterium
TCTTCTTCCCATAAATTATAAAAATTAAAAAATTGATGAGGGTAGTTTTCAACCATAAACTCAAGTGCTACTATGTAGCGCTTGATATAAGGTTCTAATAGTTCAGGCTTTTTGTGTATGCCATAAGGAATTGAAATTTTTTCAGCCCAAACACCTCTTATACAATCTTTTTCATGCACAGAAAATGTGATGATCATTGCCTTCTGTGTGATTGAACATATACTAAATGGAGCTAAAGGTAAAGGGATTTTGCCTCCTAAAAATGGCATAAGAATATATTTTTCGCTTTGATGCAAAACTCTGTCGCCCATCATACAAACAATTTCATTTTTGTTTAAAGCACTTGAAATTTCAAGAGAAGCTTTGAAAGAATCAGCTGGTGAAATAAATTTTATTGAATTTTCATTTTTATAACTTTCGTGTTGAAAATAGTGTTTGTCGTTATCACCACTTTGTATGAGCTGAACTAAGTTTATAGCTTTATTCACATTTTCAAATTCGTAAAGTCCTAATTGCCATGCACCAAGATGGCCTGATAAAATAAGACAGCCCTCTTGATCTTCTTTCAATGCTTTTAAAAGCACTTCTTGTGAATTATTTGTATGCGACTTGATTGCTAAAGAGTTTTTATTAGCAAAGATAACTCTATCTAGTAATAAATTCGCAAAGTTTGAATAAATTTTATAAGTATGTGTCCACATTTCAAAAGCAGAAGCCTGTGGAAATCTACGTTTTAAATAATAGGAAGATCTTTTGGAATAATGTGGCATAATTGAATAATAAAAAACCACAAAAGTCATAAAAATACGGGCTATTGGTACAAGTCTAAACTTTATAAGGCAATAGAAAAAATAATGTTGTAAGGCAGAGCCAAAACTTTTACTAGTCCATTTTATCATATTTTCCTCTATTTTTATCTAAATTATTGCTTTTTTTCTTTATTTAGTATGTAAGAAAGCGTGTAAACGCTAAAACCCATGATAATTCCAAGGATAGGAGCAAGTATGAGCGAGCCAATAATCCAGTCAATAAATCTATACCAAAATTCATGGTAAAGGGTTTGAAATGAAAATTCCGTTAGCCATACATTATTGACTACGCGGTAACCAACAAGAATGCAAAGTGCAGGCATGAAGGGCGGCCATGTGAGGGGAATTATAAGCAAAGCACAGAGCCTATTTAGTTTCAAGCTGTTTATACAAAGAAGAAGTAAGATGCTTTGCAGGCCAAGTAAGGGAAGAAGACAGACGAAAAAAGCTATCATTGCTGAGTAGGAAAGATGCAGAGCCGTTGAGTTTTTAAGTAATGATTTCAGTGATTCAAGTGGCGAGAGAAGGGAGAGTTTTTTATTTTCTACTTCAAGAGCATAATGCTTGAAAGGAATAGGAATAAGAGCTCGCACTGTAAGGCGTGTGTTTAATATTGTCATTCGAATATTATCTTTTGCTTTGTCAAAATGCGAAACTCTTTCTTCACCCTTTTGGTAGTAAACTTGAATTGGGATTTCGTCTATTGCAAAACCAGACCACGCCGCCTTGACTAGAGCTTCAACTTCAAATGCGTAACGCACTTCTTTGAGCGAAAGGCACAAAAGTGCGTCAATGCAGTAAGCTCGAAAACCGCTTTGCATGTCACTAATTTTGTAACCTGTTTGAACAAACATCCAAAAAGAAGAAAATTTTCTGCCAAATCTTGAAGAAAAAGGAATATTTTCAACATTAAAATCCCTTGCACCAACAATAAAGCCAAAAGGATTTTTTTCAATTGCTTCAAGAAAAGAGGGAATGTCCTCAGGAAAATGCTGAGCGTCAGCATCAAGGGTTATCATATGTGTATAGTTTTTTTCTTGTAAATATTGTGCAGAAGTGAGCAAGGCAGCACCTTTGCCTTTATTTACTTTATGCTGAAGTTTTTGTACTGGTAATTCGCTAATTTGATTAAGGCTTTCATCAGTTGAACCATCGTCAAGCACTAAGATATCTTCATAGCTAAATTCTTGATATGAAAATTTTTTTTCGGCATTTATTTTATCTATGTTTATTTTATCTATGTTTATTTTATCTATAACTTGCATACATCTTGTCACAACTTCATGTAAAGTTCTGAAATGATTGTATACCGGAATAACTATAGCTATTTTTCTTTGCATTAGAGCTTACCTATATTTTGAGAGCTTTTTATCAAAGCTTTTTTCCATTTTTCGCAAAATTCTTTATAAAAATCAGGTGCTTCAATAAGTAGATTATTGTTCAAATCAAGCATCATCTGAATGGTAGAAGCCTTTGTCATGACATTGCCATCTTTGTCTAAAATTCTGTATTCAAATTCGATAATAGCGGCTTCATTCCACATTAATGAGCTTTCAATGATATATTCGTGTTTGTAGAGAAGAGGGGCATTAAAATCAAGTGAAAAAGTTTTTAAAGGAATAATAACGCTATGATCAAAAAAAGTGAGGGCACTTATGCCAAATTCTTCACTCATAGCTTCTCTGCCATCTTCAAACCAGCTTGCATAGCGGCCATGCCACATAATAGCAAGTTGATCTACTTCTTCAAAACGTACTTTTCTTTTTATGCAATGCACTATTGGAGGGAACTCTCTTTCTACTTTTCTTTTTCTCATATTAAACCTATA
>CAYJHN010000023.1:0-15887 GCA_964369985.1 uncultured Desulfovibrionaceae bacterium
AACCAAATATACGCATAAGATTATCTTCAAGTGAAAGATAGAAACGTGAAGAACCCGGATCACCTTGTCTACCAGAACGGCCACGAAGCTGATTGTCAATACGACGAGATTCATGCCTTTCTGTACCAAGGATATGAAGTCCGCCTAATTCAATAACACCCTCGCCAAGCACAATATCCGTACCACGACCAGCCATATTTGTAGCAATAGTCACTTTTGAAACTTGCCCAGCTTGAGCAATAATTTGTGCTTCTTGCTCTTGGTATTTTGCGTTCAAAACATTGTGTGGAATTTTTTCTCTTGTAAGCATTTTTGACAAAAGTTCAGAAGTTTCAATAGAAATTGTTCCCACTAAAACCGGTTGGCCTTTTTCAAAAAGCTCGCGAATAGATTTTATAATAGCATCGTATTTTTCTTTTTCAGTTCTGTAAATTAAGTCTGGAAAATCTTTACGTTGTATACCTTTATTTGGTGGAATCGAAATAACTTCTAAATTATAGATTTGTTGAAATTCAACGGCTTCTGTTTCTGCTGTACCTGTCATACCAGAAAGTTTTGTATACATTCTAAAGTAGTTTTGGAATGTAATAGAAGCAAGAGTTTGGTTTTCTGCTTCGATTTTTACATTTTCTTTTGCTTCTAAAGCCTGATGCAAGCCATCGCCAAAACGTCTGCCTGGCATTGGTCTGCCTGTAAATTCATCAACAATCACAACTTTATTTTCTGCTGTGACTAAATAGTCTACTTCTTTTCTATAGCAATGAGCAGCCCTAAGAGCTTGTAAAATATGATGCTGCATTGTTATTGCTGAAGCTTCAAATAAATTCTCTACACCTAAAAGACGTTCGCATTGCTCAACACCGCGTTCGGTTAACAATACAGAGCGGGCTTTTTCGTCAATAGTAAAATCTTCTTCATTTTTAAGTACTTTTACTAAATCGCAAGCTTGGCGATACATTCCTGTAACTTGTTCAACTACGCCTGAAATAATTAACGGCGTTCTTGCTTCATCTATTAAAATAGAGTCAACTTCGTCAACAATAGCAAAATTATGTTCACGCTGAACAAGCTGTTTTGCTTGGAATTTCATATTATCACGCAAGAAATCAAAGCCAAATTCGTTATTTGTTCCGTAAGTGATATCAGCATTATAGGCATTTTTTCTGGCTTCATCGTCAAGGCCATGAATAATAATTCCAACAGAAAGCCCAAGTGCACCATAAAGTTTGCCCATCCACATAGCATCACGCTTTGCAAGATAGTCGTTCACAGTAACAACATGCACACCCTTTCCTTCAAGAGCATTCAAAACAACAGCTAAAGTTTCAACTAAAGTTTTACCTTCACCTGTTTTCATTTCTGAAATTTTGCCTTGATGTAAGGCAATACCACCAATGAGCTGCACATCATAATGACGCATGCCAAGCACACGCCTAGAGGCTTCTCTCACAAGAGCAAAAACTTCTGGCAAAAGCTGATGTGTTGTTTTTTCACCACTTTGAATCAAATCTCTATAGCTAGCGAGCTGTTTTGGAAGTTCGTCGTCTGCTAATTCCTGCATTTGTGGTTCTAATGCATTACATTTTGCAATAAGTGGTTTGAGGGATTTAATATATCTCTCGTTTCTTGTTCCAAATATTTTTCTCGCGATAAATGACAACATCCTATTAATTCCTCCAATTTGCTTCGCTTCGCAACAATTTTTTTACGAAACTTGCAAAAAAACTATTCTTTTTTTTGCTTGCCTATGGCAAAAAAGCAAAACATTTTTTAAAATAAAAGCTAATTAGCTGTTAACTAAAAGCTTATTTTTTAAAAAGCCTGCCTTATATATTTCTAATTTATTTTATTTCAATAAAAAAAATAAGCACAATCTCAAAAAGTGCAATACATTTATATAAAATACTTTGCTTTTTATCAAGTACTATATTTTGCATAAATATTTTATTTTTTCTTATCTTTTTTTCTACATATTTTTTCATTTTTTTGCATAAAAGCCTTGTATTTGACAAACACATCTATCTTTGCTACTTAAAATACAGGAAGATTAGAATATTTTAAAAGGAGTAGACTTATGATTACATTTTTATGTGCAGCAGTTTTGTTGCTGTTTGGTTATTTTGTTTACAGTAAGTTTATTGAAAGGGTTTTTGGTGTTGACGGAACACGCCCTGTGCCATCGCAAACAAAAGCAGATGGCTTTGACTTCGTTGAACTGCCTTCATGGAAGTCATTTTTAATTCAATTCCTCAACATCGCTGGTACTGGCCCAATTTTTGGTGCTATTGCTGGTGCTATGTGGGGAGCAAATGCTTTTTTATGGATCGCTTTTGGTTGCGTTTTTGCAGGTGCGGTGCATGATTATTTAATTGGTATGATGTCTGTTCGTTCTGACGGAACAACTGTTGCAGAACTTGTTGGGCAAAACTTAAATCAAACTGCAAGAAAATTTATGATTGTTCTTTCAGCTGTTTTACTTTTGCTTGTTGGTGTTGTATTTATCGCATCGCCTGCTGATATTCTTGCAAACCTTACAGGCATTGACAGATGGAACTTCATCATTGTTATCTTTATATACTACCTACTTGCAACAATTTTACCTGTAGATAAAATTATTGGTAAAGTATACCCGATTTTTGGTATCGCACTTTTAATCATGGCTGTAGGTATTGTTCTTGGCTTATTTACAACTGGCTTGATTTTTCAAATTCCTGAATTTGATTTCTCAAACCCACATGTTGCGTCTAAATCAATCTTTCCTTATTTATTTATTTCTATTGCTTGTGGTGCTATTTCTGGCTTCCACGCAACACAATCGCCTATTATTGCAAGATGTATCAGAAGTGAATTAGAAGGACGTAGAGTTTTTTACGGCGCTATGATAACAGAAGGCTTTGTAGCACTTATTTGGGCTGCTGCTGCCATGACTTTCTTTGGCGGCTTAGAAGGCTTAGCTGGTGCTGGTTCAGCTCCTGTTGTTGTGAATAAAGTTTCTATTGGACTTATGGGTAATATTGGTATGTTCCTTGCTGTTTTAGGTGTTGTAGCTTGCCCAATTACTTCTGGCGATACTGCATTTAGAGCTCTTCGCCTTATTATTGCAGATTCCTTTGGTATAGATCAAAGCAATAAAATAACAAGATACTACATAGTTGTGCCTATCTTTATTATTGCTGCAGCATTGTTATTTATTGACTTTGCTATTATCTGGAGATACTTCTCTTGGTCTAACCAAACTCTTGCAACATTTGCTTTGTGGGCTGCTTCAGCATATCTAAAGAGAAATGGCAAAAACTATATCGTTGCTCTTATTCCTGCAATGTTTATGACCGTTGTTGTTACTTCTTATATTCTTGTTGAACCAGAAGGATTCTATAGTTTTATGACTTCTATGGTTGACTTGAAAACTGCTGAAATGTACGGAACTCTTGTTGGCGTAATTCTTGCTCTTGTTTTTGCCTTCCTCTTTAATGCAAAAATCAAAGCAGATAACAAATAAGAATTTATAATCATCTTTAAAGCAAAAGGCAGTTTTATTAAAAACTGCCTTTTTTATTTTATTAGTACTTGTATTTATTTTATTCTTCATTTAGTCTTTGACTAAGATATGTCGAATTTTTTATATTTTTATATTTAATTACCTTATGGACTAAGAAATGAATATAGTGCCTCTCGGAATAAAAAACGTCCTAAGTCATAAAGACTATTCCTATTTTATCGCAGCACAAATTGTTGTTGTTCTTGGCTTTTGGATGCAAAACGCGGCTTCTGCTTGGCTTATCTATAGTCTTACTGGCTCGGGCGTATTACTTGGTTTTTCTACCTTCTTCTTTCTTGCCCCTTCTTTATTTTTAGCTCCTATTGGTGGACTTATTGCCGATAAATTCACAAAAAAACACGTTCTTTATTATTCGCAAACAATAGCCGCTTGCTCTACTTTTCTTGTTGCCATACTTACCATCACAGACAATATTCAAGTTTGGAATATCATGCTTCATTCAGCTATATTAGGATCTGTGATGAGTATAGAAGGCCCAAGCAGAAACTCTTTTATGATAGAATTAGTTGGCAAAGAAGATTTACAAAACGCAATTGCATTAAATTCATCTATTTTTAATCTAGGTAAGATGCTTGGCCCAGCTTTGAGCGGTTTTTTAATAACTGTCGTAAACATTGGAACAATCTACTCTTTTACAGGCATGAGCTTTCTCTTGCTTTGTTTTGCCTTGTATAAAATTTCCGTCAAGGGCGAACCAAGCGAGGAAGAAAATGACAAGGGCAAACATAGCATTTTAGACGGTTTTATCTATGCTTATAAAGAAAAATCATTATTTTATGCACTTATATTAGTTGGCATAACTTCTATTGCAGTAACACCTGCAAGTGTGCTCTTGCCAATTATCGCAGTTGAAAGGCTTGGCGGCGAAAGCATGCTTTACGGCCTTTTATCTTCGTCAACAGGTTTTGGTGCTTTTTTGGCTGCCCTATTTCTTGCTTCACGCGTAAAACATAAAGGCTCTCTAGCACTTATTATTCTTGGCACTCTTTGCATTACCCTAGGCACGCTCACACAGGCTCTTTCGACAAATCTTTATATTTCCATTGTGGCTTTTTTTGCTGTTGGCATAGGTCAAGTAATGCAAGTTGCTTTAATCAATAGTTTTATTCAAACAACAACACCCAATATATATAGAGGAAGGGTTATTTCCTTATTGTATGTTATGTGGCTTGGGATTGGTGTATTTGGAACATTCACTGCTGGAAGCCTCAACGATTTCATTGGTATCAAAGGAACATTACTTACTTGCTTTAGCATACTTTTATTTGCCTGTATTTTTATACTTCCAAATTTGACAAAGCATACAAGACAGAAGTATAGTGATTAAAATACAGTGCTTATGTATAAAAACAGTAAAATATAAGTCTATAATGCGAGAAAACTATGCCTCAAGAAAAAGAACTTTCTGATATTTCAACTCTTTATAACGAAGAATATAAAGAACCAACTCTTTATAAAATTATTCTTCACAATGACGACTATACAACAATGGACTTTGTGATTAGTATATTATTAGAGGTTTTTCATAAAAACATGGAAGAATCAAAAAAACTCATGCTTACTGTTCATAATCACGGCAAGGCTGTGATAGGCGTTTATACAAAAGAAGTCGCAGAAACAAAGGTAGACAGAACGCTAAAATTAGCAAAAAATGCTGGATATCCTTTGCTCTGTACTTACGAACCTGAAAATTAATCTTTATATAAAAGAGGAATATATGTTAAGTCATGCTGTTCAAAGTGTGTTAGCTAAGGCAGTTTTAGAAATGCGTGCAAGAAAGCACGAATATCTCACAAGCGAGCATATCCTTTTTGCCCTAACTTACGACACAGAAACAAAAACAATATTAGAAGGTTGCGGTGCTAACCTTCCTGAAATACGCGGCACTTTAGAACATTTCTTTAGCGAAAAACTTGAAAAAGTTGAAAATGAAGAAGAAGATTCTAAAGAAGTGGTGCAAACTCTTGCGGTTGAACGTCTTCTAACAAGGGCCTATCAACATATTATTAATGCTGGCAGAGAGAGCATTGAAGTTGGCGATATTTTAGCTGCTCTATTTTTAGAAGAAGATAGTTGGGCTGTAAATATTTTACAATCTCAAGGCTTGTCACGCTTAGATGTTGTCGAATTTATTTCACATCGTATGCCAAATGGCGAAGAAGAAATAAATGTCGAACAAGAACCAAAAAAACAAGCTACTCCTAGCTCTGCTTTAGGGCATTTTTGTATAAATCTTACAGCAAAGGCAAAAGCAAACGAGCTTGACCCTCTTATAGGCAGAGAAGCAGAACTTCTTAGAATTGTTGAAATTCTTGCAAGAAGAAAGAAGAACAATCCGCTCATCACTGGCGAGGCTGGCATAGGTAAAACTTCGCTCATTGAAGGCCTTGCTATGCGTATAGTTCAGAAAAAAGTTCCAAAAGAATTTTTAAATACTGAAGTCTATCTTCTCGACACCTCTTCACTTATGGCAGGCGCAAAATATAAGGGTGAATTTGAAGCCAGATTAAAGGCTATCATAATGGAATTAATGGATAAAGACAATGTTATCTTAGCAATAGATGAAATCCATAGTCTTTTATCTTCCTCGCAAAGCAATGCTGGTGGGCTTGATGCTTCAAGCATGTTAAAACCTTATTTAAACAGCGGTAAAATTCGCTGTATTGCCTCAACTACTTACGAAGATTTTAGAACAACTGTCAATAAAGATAGAGGTTTAGCTCGACGTTTTCAAAAAGTTGATGTACTTGAACCAAGCAAGGAAGATTGTATTGAAATCCTTAAAGGCTTGCAAACAAAATACGAAGAACACCATACTGTTCGTTACGGGAAAAATGTTTTGCCTGCCATTGTAGAACTTTCAACTCGTTACCTGCAAGACAGAATGTTACCAGACAAAGCCATTGATGTAATGGACGAAAGTGCTGCTTCATTACGCATGAAACCATCATTTAGAGCAAACAATATAGTGCATGTTCAAGATGTGGAACGCGTGGTAGCACGCATGGCAAATATTCCAACTGCGTCTGTAAGTGCTGATGAAAAAATGCTTCTTAAGGATTTAGAAAAAAATCTTAAAGCAAGAATTTTTGGACAAGACGAAGCAGTAAATAAAGTAAACAGAGCAATTTTACGCTCAAGAGCAAACCTCACAGCAAGCAAAAGACCAACGGGCTCATTTCTTTTCTATGGCCCAACAGGTGTAGGTAAAACAGAATTAGCTAAATCACTTGCCGAAGAACTTGGAATTTCCTTCTTGCGTTTTGACATGAGTGAATATATGGAAAAGCATGCTGTTGCCCGTCTTATTGGCTCGCCTCCGGGCTATGTTGGATTTGAGCAAGGTGGGCTTTTAACCGAAGCGGTAAGAAAAACACCACATGCTGTTGTTTTATTTGATGAAATAGAAAAAGCTCATGCCGATATCTACAATATCTTATTGCAAGTAATGGATTATGCTACACTTACTGATAATAATGGCAAAAAAGCGGACTTTAGAAACACAGTTATCATCATGACAACAAATGCAGGTGCTATGGAAATGGCTGCCTCATCAGTTGGCTTTACGCATACTTCAACTGACACACTTTCAAAAAGCAAGAAAGCAGTTGAAAAAACCTTCTCTCCTGAATTTAGAAACAGGCTTGACGCACTCATTCCATTTGCTGAACTCAACGAAGAAAATATATTAAACATTGTTGATAAAACGATAAACGTTCTTTTCAAAGGTTTACAAGCAAAGAAAATCAAGCTTAGTATCACAAATGACGCGAGATTATGGTTTGCAAAAAACGGTTTCAATCCGAAATTAGGTGCAAGGCCTTTAGAGCATTTAGTGCGTTCTGAACTTGAAGATTTCTTGGCAGAAGAAGTGCTCTTTGGTTCGCTTACAAAGGGTGGCACTGTAAAAGTTGACATCGACCCTAAAAACAAAGAAAAAATAAAGCTTGACGCTATACCTACAAAATCAAAGAAATAAAATAAAGGAATATATTTATGGATTTACAGCAAATATTTGAAAAATTAGACACAAGAAAAGCAAGAGTTTTTGAACTACACCACGGCCTTACAAAAAATGTTGCAATGAGCCCTGTTAATGGCGGCGATGGCGAATGGGCAAAGGCAGAATGGTACAAAGAAAAACTTCTTCAACTTGGCCTTTCAAATATCAGAGATTACGATGCTCCAGACGAAAGAGTAAGTGCAAAAAAACGCCCTAATTTCACAGTAGTAGTTGAAGGCAAAAGCCCTCGTACACTCTGGGTTATGGGACACTTAGATGTTGTGCCAGCAGGCGCTCTTGAACTTTGGAATACAGATCCATTTAATGTTACCTTAGCCGAAGACGGCGACACTATATACGGAAGAGGCGTTGAAGACAATCAGCAAGCTATTGTTTCAGCTACACTTCTTGCTGCTGAACTTCTTGAAGAACATATTGTGCCTGAAATTTCATTTGGTATTTTATGCGTATCAGATGAAGAAACAAGCAATGCCTATGGTGTTGACTATCTTATGGAAAATTATCCGGATATTGTAAAAGAAGGCGACTTAGTTGTTGTTCCAGATTTTGGCACAGAAGACGGTGCAATGGTTGAAATTGCAGAAAAAGGCGTTTTATGGCTTGAAGTTATTCTTTCAGGCAAGCAATGCCACGCCTCAACACCAAGCGAAGGCATAAATACTCTTATGCTTGCAGCTGAGATGATTTTAGAAACACCAAAAATCGAAACAGAATTAAGCGAAAAAGACGACTTATTCCTTCCAAATTATTCCACAATCACACCTACTCGTATTCTTGCAAACGTGCCAAATACAAATACAATTTCAGGGCAAGACACTTTCTACCTAGATTGCAGAATCCTTCCTTGCTACTCAGCTGATCAAGTTATAGAAAAAGTGAAAGCTCACTTTGAACCAATAGCACAAAAACATAATGCAAGTATTCAAATTAATATACAAAGTGCTGAGCCATTCACTCCACCAACACCAGCGGACAGCGAAGTTGTAGTAAAGATGATTGACGCTATCAAAGCTGTATATAACATTGACGCAAAACCAGGTGGTATTGGCGGTTCAACTGTTGCAAGCAGATTCCGTATGCGTAATATTCCAGCTGTTGTTTGGGCAAGAGTGCACCCAACCTACCATATGCCAAACGAAAAATCTAAGATTTCTCATAATATTAATGACGCAAAAGTGTTTGCTCACATACTTTTCAATAGCAAATAGTTGAAATCAAACTCTAATTATATTATTTAAATCTATAGGTTATATATGGAAGAATTGTTAAAAAAAATGGCAAGTCAACTAGACGCTATTGATGAGGCTTCGCTCACAAATTTGTGGACAAAGTATGCACGCATAGTTGATAATTTTGAACCAACACAAAGATGGGAAGAAGCAGTGCTTATTCTCTCCTTTATACAAGCAAAATTCAATAAAAATCAACTCTTTAATTATCATTGGTCTGCTCGCACAAAGCTAGAGGGAAGAAAAGGCGAAGTAAAGCCAGTTTTCTCACTTAACTTGCCAAATAAAGAAGAAAACACAAAGCAAGCAACGCAAATTCAGTTTAATCCACAAAACAATGAATAAAATAGTAAAAGCCGTCATATACTATAAAATTACTAAGATAAATATATAATGCCCTCTCAAAAATCTAATCCCTACGCTCTAGAACCACATCTTTCTTCATCTTCACTTGAAGAGCTTTTTGTCTGCTTAGTCAACTACTTATATCCAGAAACAACAAATAAGCATCTTCTTGTAGATCTTTTTTCACGCATACCAATTAAAGGAATGGAGAATTTTGAATGGTCTGTAGCAAGGGTTACTCAGATTTTTGCAAGGCTCACAGAAAAAAAACTCGTCAATAGGGAGCACAAACTCCCTATACATGACGGGCATGCCCTTACTGTTTATTTCACAAAATTAGACATGGGTAGAGAATTTATAAAACAACTTCCAGCACGCCTTCGTTCAAGCAGAGTTGGCATTGTTTCCTATCAAAATATCCAAAAAACACAATGCCTTGTTGATTTTTATCTCAATGAAACTAAGGCAATGGAAAGTGCAAAAAAAGCCTTTTTTAGCTTTGAATTACCTATTAGCTATTATGCACAAAATCCTATTGACGATTTTTATCAAAAACTAAAACCAGAACTTCAACTTTGGATAGCAAGATTACGCATAAGAAAAGCACTTTCAACCCAATTTGCTAAAGAAAGTTTTCTTCACTTAGACGAGTATGTTTCTTTTTGTATTTCAAAAAGGCTCTATTCTTCTTCTTTTCTTTCGTATTTTGCTTTTGTCAAATACGACATGACTATTTATGCAGAACTTATGAAAATTTTAAAAGTTTCAAGAGAAGATGGCACTGGCTATTTTATTGATACTTACAATCTTTTTAGTTCACGCACTGTTGAAGATTGTATTGAACTAACAAAAGACATCAAATTAAGCTTTAAGGGGCTTAGAAAATATTTAGGTAAAAAACAAGTAAGTATAGAAAATATTTTTGAATTATTCTATCTCTTCACTCTTGTAAAAGCACAAAACGATGTCTTACACAAAGAGGCTTTAAAAAAAGAATTTATAAATTACACAAAACAAGCAATCAGCCCTAAATACAGCATGTTACTTGACAAATTAATGACTTCTTCCTTTGTAGAAACAAGGCTGTATCACGATATTGACAAGGAACTTACACAATCGAATTACGATTATATTATTTGTTTTATCATTGTCTATGCACAGCTAAAACTTGACGAAAATTCAAGGCAAAGTTTCCTTAATGTTTTAAAAAAATATTTTGATGAATATAAAGAATTAGTTCCTTTTCTTGCTCTTCTTATTTCGCAAATACTTTCAAGGCTTTTACCAGCAGGCGAAAACAGCATCTATTTAGAATATAAAGATAAATATGAAATATTTGATTTTTCTGCTCTTTTCTTACAAGATATTTCATGGGAAAAAAAACTAGAAGCTATATCTTCTTTTTTAAATGCCGAGGAAAAAAGAAGTGCAAAAAAAGTTTCACAAAATCCAAAAAGATTAGTTTGGAATGTTTCCTTTCCTTTTAAAGAAATCATTCCTTACGAACAGTCTTACTCAAAAAACACTTGGACAAAAGGTCGCAAACTTTCAGTTGCAAGACTGCGTGATGAAAAAGAAAGCATTGATTACTTAACTGAGCAAGATAAAGATGTAATTAGACAAGCTGCTAAAAAAGACTATTGGCGTGATGTATTTGAAATTGATTACGAAATTGCAATGCCCCTCTTAGTTGGGCATGAACTTGTTTTTAATGATGAAAGTGGCGAAAAGCTCATTTTAGAATTAGAAGAAGCAGAACTAAAAGTTGATTTCAAGAAAAACAAAGACAATAAAGAAGAATATGTACTTTCTTTAAATCTTCCTGGTTCTCAAATTGGAACATATATAAGAAAAGAACAAAATATTTATAAAATAACTCCTGTTTCTTCTTCTCATATACAATTAAAAGAACTACTTGGTGAGGATAAACTTCACTTACCACAAGAAGCACATAAAAAAGTTATTCAGCTTATTTCAACTCAGCATAATCAAGTAAAGGTAAGCACAAATCAAGAACTATCGCTACTCTCGCACGACATGGTTAACAGCAAACCAACTTTACGCCTAAGTAGAGCCTCACAAGACGCTCTCGCTCTTGATATTCAAGCAATTGTCTACCCACTTGGCAATGAAAATTCCTCATTCATACCAGAAAATGGCACAAAAGTTTTTGTTGCAAAGCACAATAACGCACCAATAAAAGTTGAAAGAAATTTTGCTGCAGAAAAAAATGCCATGGACGAACTTCTCTCGCTTTGTCCAACTCTTAAAGAAAACCTCCTAGACGAAAAATATTCATGGAATTTAGCTGAACCAGAAATAAGCTATAATACACTTATAGAATTGCAAGAAAAAAACATTGATGTTGAATGGTTTGAAAACGATCCTATTCGCATCACTTCTTCTGTTTCTTATAGTGATATGCGTTTAAAGGTGAAGTCTAAAAATTCATGGTTCAGCGTTGAAGGCAATCTACAAGTAGATTCTTCCTCTATGCTAAGCATGCTTGAATTGCTAAAAAAAGTTCGTGAAAGCAAGGGCAGGTTTATCCCACTTGCAAATGGCAAAATACTTGCTTTAGCAGAAGATTTCAGACTCAATTTAGAAAAGCTAGACGCAATCACCCAAGAGGGCAAAGAAAGTTTATTATTGCACCCACTTGCAGCCTCATCTCTTGATGTTTTCTTTGATAATAGTGAAGAAATTGAAAGCGATGAAATATGGAAAGAATGGAGAGAAAAGCTTTCCTCCCTCAAAAATTTTGATGAAAAAATAGCTATTCCTTCTGGTTTACAAGCGGATTTGCGTTCCTATCAAGTTGAAGGATTTGAATGGCTTGCATCATTAACAAGAATACAAGCTGGTGCCTGCCTTGCCGATGATATGGGTCTAGGTAAAACCTTGCAAACAATTACGCTTATCTTACATCTTATAAAAACTTCAACAATAGAAGAAAAGCGTTCACAAGTTGCGATCAAAAATAAAATTGCAGAAAGTCAAAAAACACTTTTAACTAAAGAGATACAAGAAAATATAGATAATGCAGAAATAATGAAATCAAATGCAATACTTATTCTTGCCCCTACTTCTGTTTGCCACAATTGGGAAAGTGAGATCCAAAAATTTGCACCTCAAATTAATTGCATACGATTTACAGCAGCAACCTCAAAAAAAGAAAGAACTAAAAGCATTGAAAATCTTAAAGAAAATGACGTGCTTATATTAGGCTATGGCTTACTTTCAAGCGAAATGCCTACACTTCTTAAACAAAAATTTAAACTCATTATCTTTGATGAAGCACAAGCGTTAAAAAATTCTAAAACATTAAGATCAAAGTCATCAGCAAAATTAATGGCAGATTCCAAAATCGCGCTTACAGGAACGCCAATAGAAAATTCACTTGAAGATTTATGGAGTATTTTCAATATCATAAATCCAGGTCTGCTTGGCTCTTTAGAAAACTTTAACGATAAATTTAATCTTACAAATAACGAAAGCGATGCAATAAGAAATAAAGCAAGATCAAACCTTCGTTCTTTAGTTAAGCCATTTATCTTAAGACGTACAAAATCAGCAGTTCTTGAAGAATTACCAGCACGAACAGAACAAACCCTTATCATAGAGCCAAGCAAGGAAGAAAGAGCTCTTTATGAAGCAATAAGAGTACAAGCTCTCAAAAATATTGAAGAAGCAAAAGAAGAAAAAGGAGCTAACGCCTCCAAATTCTTTGTGCTTGCCGAACTCACACGTTTACGCCGAGTGTGTTGTAATCCATTACTTATTGATCCAAATTCGCAAATAGAATCTTCTAAACTTTCCACTCTCCTCGAGCTTATTAAAGACTTACGTCAAAATAACCATCAAGTGCTTATTTTCTCGCAATTTACTTCACATTTAAAAATCGTTTATGACCAAATTAAGAATATTGGTTTTGACAGCCTTTATTTAGACGGTTCTACACAAGAAAAGAAAAGAGCAGAACTTGTGCACGCTTTCCAAAATGGCATGTCTGATATTTTTTGCATAAGCCTAAAAGCAGGAGGACAAGGCTTAAACCTCACTGCTGCAGACTATGTCATACACTTAGATCCATGGTGGAATCCAGCTGTTGAAGATCAAGCTTCCGATAGAGCTCACAGAATGGGGCAAACTCGTCCTGTAACTGTATATCGCCTTATCATGCAAGACAGCGTTGAAGAAAAAATACTTAAATTGCACTCAAGCAAAAGAGAATTAGCAGAAGATGTGCTTGCAGATACAAATACAGCACAAAAACTTTCGCTTAATGAATTAATGGAATTATTTGGGTAAGATGTGAACGAAGTGTTTTTTAATGAAAATCGTCTTCGATTTTAATTTATTCTTCATTGATTTTAATTCTTGTCTTCGTGCTTTTGCCCTCTTTGCTCCCGTGCGGAAGGCACAAGCACGAAGACAAAAACTAAAAACTAAAACGCAGCTAAAAACAATTAAAATACATATTGTATATTAAAAATAAGCTGGTGAACATTTTCTTCCTTGCCGCTTCGAGTAAGCTCTAAATAATTTGAATTACTTGCTATATTTGTATCTGAATACCTATAGCCAACATCTATATGCACATCTTTACTCGCAACAAAGTCAAAGCCAAGCCCAGCATTCCATGCTAATTCTGAAACTTCAGATAAGCCACTGATATTAGACTCACCTCTTTCGCCAATCCATGCCATACCAAGCCCAACACTAGCGTAAGGAGTTATTTTTCCACGTTTTTCGAGTTCATAATAAGCATTATAAAAGACTGTAGTCATATTTTGCACGCCATTTACAGCGTCATACTCCCAAGTATAAGGATTAATAACATTTCCATATGAAGTAAATTCTAATTCGCAAAAGAGAGGAGTGTTTTTAAATTCATCTATAACCACATGTTCTTTTTGAACTTTATTTGTAGTAAGAAAATACGATTTATTTTCGATTTCAAAGCTATGAGGCAAAGAGTTTTCAAAAGTAAAGCGTGGTGAAAAAACCATAGATTTACCTAGACGCAGGTCTTGAACTTGCGTTTCACTTGCAAAACTATCTTCATGTGCAAAGAATATCGTAAGCAGTATATATAATATAGAAAAATAGTATCTCATATTATTCTCAACAATTTATTTTCATTCTTATTATAAATAGCAAATTATTATTTACTTGACAAGGTCTTTCTACAAAGCTATTGTAACACATTGTCAATGCTAGGGGTGTTTACAGCTTTTACGTGTAAACTGAGAATGAGTATCACTCATACCCTTTGAACCTGACGCAGTTAGTGCTGCCGTAGGGAAGCTTTCATTTTATGATACAACTCTATTAAGCATAAATGCGTAAAATATTTAACGGCTATTTTTCATGCCACATTAGGTATCGCTTATGCTAAATAAAAATAAAATTCTTGCAAGTATTTTTGAAAAACACGCAAAAGAACTTTCTCTTTACGAAAACCTTTCTATAAGCCAATTAGAAGAAGGGCTAAATTCTGGCTCTATGGTTTTGCTTGCTAATCCAAATCACCCAAATTTAGAGCCTTGTATTATTGGCCAGCCTGCTAGAGTTAAAATCAATGCAAACATTGGCACATCACCTCTTACACACTGTTTAGAATCTGAAAAAAATAAAATCAAAATGTGTCATGAGCATAAAGTTGATACTATCATGGATTTATCTATTCATGGTGATTTAGACAATATCAGAACAAATATGATCCAAAATTGGAACAAACCAATAGGTACTGTTCCAATGTATGGAGTTGGCCAGCAAATTTTAGATAAAGATCTACCTATTTCATCTATGAATCCAGACATGCTTTTTAAAGAAGTAGAAAAACAAGCATTACAGGGTGTTGACTACATGACACTGCATTGTGGCATAACACGAAAGGGTGCTTTATTTGGTGATGATTCTGATCCTAAATACGGCAGAGTTATGGGTATTGTTTCACGCGGTGGTTCTATGCTCGCTCGTTGGATGCTTGATAATGACAAAGAGAACCCGCTTTTAGAAAATTACGATAGATTATTAGAAATTTGTTTAAAGCATAATATCACAATTTCCCTTGGTGACGCCTTACGTCCTGGTGGTGGTGACGATGCTGGCGATGCTGCACAAATTGAAGAAGCAATTACCTTAGGGCAATTAGTGCGTAGAGCTAGAGAAGTTGGCGTACAAACAATGGTTGAAGGGCCAGGGCATGTTCGCATGCATGAAGTTGCCGCACAAATTCAAATTATGAAAAGACTTACTTACAATGCCCCACTCTATGTTTTAGGGCCTTTAACTATGGATAGTGCTGCTGGGCATGATCATATTGCCGGTGCGATTGGTGGAGCTTTAGCTGTGCAAGCTGGAGTTGACTTTTTATGCTATCTTACACCTGCTGAACATTTAGAATTGCCAAATGTTGAAGATGTTTCAGCTGGTATTATCGCCTCTAAAATTGCTGCACAAGCTGGCGAGTTAGCCCTAGGCAGAAAACACGCTCTTGATAGAGAAAGAGCTATGAATACAGCAAGAAAAAATCTTGACTGGGAAGGTATGACTGCCGCTGCCCTCGACCCACAAACTGTCACACGCCGCCGCGAAGAACACAAAAAAGAAGACGTGTGTGCTATGTGTGGTAAATTTTGTGCTGTGAAGATGTTGAATGATAGACATAAATAGCTAATTTATTTCACATAGCACACAAAGGCTTTAGCGAGCGAAGTGAAAA
>CAYJHN010000024.1:0-15874 GCA_964369985.1 uncultured Desulfovibrionaceae bacterium
AAAGGTTTCCAAAGGACGGTAGTCCTTTGGCCGTCGGAGACAAAAAAATAAACATAAAAATATTCCCATAAAGCTTTAGCCTTGCTTCTGCTTTATTTTTTTTCTTTATTGTGTTATGTAGAAATTACAGAGACTAAGGGGAAATTATGAACAAAAAACATTGTTTTATGCTTATTCATGGCTACCAATCTGTGAAATCAGATATGGAACATATAGAAAAAGCTCTTTTAGAGTCTTCTTTTGAAGTGTATAACGTAAGTCTTGCTGGGCACGATAATGCAACAGAAGACGAATTTGCTGAAACAAGTTGGAATGACTGGTTTAATTCTTTAGAAGAACAATATCTTAATCTTAAAAATCAGGCTTATAGAGTAAGTCTTATAGGGCATTCTCTAGGTGGCACGCTAGCACTTGCTTTGAACCAAAAGTATAATGACGAGAGCATTTCCTCACTTGTGGTAATAGCCTCACCTATTTATTTAAACAAGCTGTCTAGTTTTGAAATATTGCATCCTCTTTTGCCTTTAGTTTCGCTTATAAAACCATTTACAAAGAAAATTCCAAAGAAATACTTTACTTTACACCATGTAGAAAACGATACTTTCTACTACCCTGCACAAATTGCGAGCATGACTCAAAAAATGCATGAAATTAAAAATAATTTATATTCTATTAAGACACCTATCTTGATTTTGCAGGCAATAGGCGATAAAACAGTACCTGAATCTACACCGAAGGAAATGGCAAAACTGGTTTCTTCTACTTATAAAAAAGTTGTTATGTACACTATTTTTGATCAATTTTCTAAAAAACACCAAATAGTTACCCATCCAGAAACAAAGGATAAGGTTATTGATGACATACTTGATTTTATTGATGAAATAAAACTATATAAAAAATAATTTACTTTATTAAAGCGAAATTTTCTTACAAACTATAATCTTGCTTTTTCTAATGTAGAATGCATGCTTGCTATTTTTTCATTATATTTTTCGTAATAGCAAATCATAAGTGAGGTAAAAAGTGAATCTAAAAGAGCGATAAGGGCTAAGCGTGAAGTCATTGCTTCTTTTAGGAAATTTTGTGAAATATCAGAAGCTATAAGGCTGATATCACATAATTTTGTTAATGGTGAATTTCGCACATTGCTCACGCCAACAGTAAGGGCTTTTTTTGCCTTTGCCACTTTTACAGCTTCGAGCGTTTCTTTACTTCTACCTGTGTGTGAAATCGCAAAGGCAAGAGAATTTTCAGTCAAAGAATTTGCAGACAAGAGCATAGAATGTGGATCTGTGACGGAAGAAGCTGGAAAGCCTACACGCATAAATCTATAAGCAGCATCGTTTGTAATAAATGAAGAAGAACCAACGGCAAAGAAAAGAGCTTTATCGCAAGTAGCTAATTTATCGATAACTCTTGTAATATCTTCTGCTACCAACATTCTTTTAGTTATAAGAATATGCTGTATGATATTATCAAAAACTTTATTTGTAATTGTGTAGGGATCTTTAGTATTTAAATCAAGCTTCATATCTTCAAAGTGCGAAGAGCCAGAAGTTGCTCTTTGCTGAAGGATATTCATCTTTAATTCAGGAAAGCCACGAAATCCAATATGCTTACAAAAACGGATAATACTTGATTCTGAAACATTAATAGCCTGAGCAACTTGTGCTATTGTGCTATTTGTAATTTCATTGACATGTGCAAGCACATATTCAGCAATTTTTTTATTATTTCCATCTAGTTTTGGTAAGGCATTGCTGATAATAATAAGTACATTTGCTCCAAGCATTTTTTACCCCTTTATAGACTTTTACAAAGCGCTTCAAGATTTTCAAAAACTTTTAAAAAGTCCTTCTTACCATATGAAACTAACATTTCTGGCCTTGTGAGTCCAGTAAGCAATAAACAACTTGAAATATTGAATTTTTCGCCAAGTGCTATATCAGTTTCAAGATTATCTCCCACAATACAAAGCCTATCAGCTGTACAGGAAAAGTGTTTTAAAACTGCTTCTAAAGCGTAGATATCAGGTTTTCCCATATCAAGTGCTTTTACTTTTGTTGCAAATTCAATCAAAGCAGAAATCGCACCTGTATGCGGAACAAAACCTTTTTCAGAAGGTATAGTATGATCTCTATTTGTGAGAATTGCCTTTGCCCCATTAAATATATGCGTGCAGGCATTTTCACATTGCTCTAAATTTATACTTTTATCATAGCCAATAAAAACATAATCCGCTTGAATAGCAGTATTTTCAACAAGTATAAAGCCAGCATCTACAAAAAGCTGTTTAAAAGCAGCAGAACCAAGCACAAAGACTTTTATTTTTTCACGACAAGAAGTATGCTTTTGCATTAAATATTCAAGACATACATCAGCAGTGCTAAGAAAATCATTTTTTTCACAGTCAATACCCATTTTTTGTAATTTTTGTGCCAGCTCTTTTTTTGAAAATTCTGGGCTGTTTGTAAAAAAAACATATGGGTATTCTTTTTCTTTAAGTAAGGCAATAAATTCTTTTGCGTATGGCAATGCTGTAGATCGATGATATATAGTTCCATCTAAATCTATCATAAAATATTTTTTATCTTTATTATTTCTTTTTTCGCTCATAATCGCCCTTATTAAATCAATTCATAATTTGTGTCAAATTTGTTACAGAATTTGCTTTTTATTACAAGCATGTGACAAAAAAGCTTGTTTTGTTACATTTATGTTACAAGGTTAATTATAGGAATAAAATTCCAAAAAATCAAGAAGAAATTTGCAATAAATTTTATTAGAGTTAAAACATTACTTATTTTATTCAATTATATCAATCAATTAATTGTCTAGCAATAAAATAAAATTCCTTATTTTTATATATAATTTTGGAAAAAAATTTCTTAATTTTATTAAATTACTTGACAGTTTTTCAAAAGTTTTCTAATTATCTTTTTAGACAAAACAAGAACATTTTCTTTGTTCACATTTAGGAACTCTTAGAGGATTTGATGAAAGTAATACTCTCCATAGACGGTTTATCTTACCAAGATCTCGATTGGAATTGCATGCCGACTTTAAAACAAATTGCTGACGAAAATATCTATTGCAAGAAGATGCATGTCCATTTTCCAAGTGTGACATGGCATATACATACTTCTTTTTTTACAGGCAAAAGCATGCATGAACACAAAGTTTTTGGAAATACTTTCTTAGATGAAAGTAAAAACTTACATTACTACTGGAATGCAGATGTCAATAAAGAAGAAACTCTTCATGCTCAAACTTTTTATGATATATTAAAAAAACAAAATAAAACAATAGCCTCTGTTTGTCTTCCTCTCACTCAAGGCGCAAAAAACATTGATTACAATATACCAGAATTTTACTCACAAGAAGAATTTGATAACTTTTCTTCAACAGACTTTTATAAAGAATTACAAGAACAAGGTTTTCCCATGCACAGATATGGCTTATGGTCAAACACTCCTGAGTTAGGAACCTTGCAAGACGATCTCACTCAAAACATCATGGAATATTTGATTAAAAACAAAAAACCAGATGTTTTACTTGGGCACTATCTTCTTATAGACACTTTTGAACACTATTATGGTTGCAATTCAGCTGAGAAAAAATTTGCCCTTCGTTATGTTGATGGCTTAATAGCAAGACTCATCAGTTGCCTAAAGGAAGAAAATCTTTGGGAAGATATAGAACTTGTTATTTTTTCTGATCATGGCCTTAGTGACATCACCATGTCATGGGATATCGACAAAGCTTTAGAAGAAGCAAAACTTAAAGAATTTGTCAATTATGCTGACGATGGCGGTGCTCTTCATTTTTATCTTTCAGATTTAGACAAATGCAATGAATTTGAACAATTTCTCAAATCTGTTGAATATATAAATTATTTTCATAAACTTGAAAGAGAAGAAAATCTTTCAAGAAAGCCAGATTACCAAGCTTCCTTTATTGAAGGCTGTGTAACAAAAGAATATGCCCTTGCTCATAAAAATGGGGCCACTCATGGCTATAAGCCAGACTTATGCGATAGAATGAACACTTTCGCACTTTGCATTAATAAAGAAAAAAGCTCTGAGATCATCGAAGAAATGAACATCACAGATCTTTATTCTTATATTATAAATAACAAATAAGGATTAAATGTATGAAGATTGGAAACTTTTTCAAAAACTGTGTGTCAAAAAGCCTATTATCCACACTTTCACTCTCACTCATGCTTGCATTAACTGCTTGTAATGACGAAACAAAAACAAGTGCACAAAATAGCACAAGCAACGAGCCAATCACTATCAATTATTGGCATGTTAACTCAGAAACATTTGGCGGCCCTAAAGTTTCTGAATTAGTAGCAAAATTCAACGAAACCCACCCAAATATTATAGTTAAAGACAAATTTGTTCCTTCAAACTACGTTGGAATTATGCAAGAAATGCAGGCTGCTGCAGTTACTGATACCATTCCTGATGTTGTGCAAATAGGTTGGCCTTATTTAGAATATTTTTCTAATAACTTCAACTATACACAACCACAAGACTTAGTAAAAGAATTTGCCCCTGAAAAGCCAAACTATTTAGATGACACCTTTGTTGATTCAATATTAAAACTTACATTAAATGAAGAAGGCAAGACTGTTGGTTTTCCTTACGGTATTTCAAATGCAATGCTTTATGTAAACCCAAAATTGATTGAAGCGGCTGGCATTACAATAGAAAATTTACAAACTTGGGAAGACATCAAGAAATCATCTAAACAAATCCTTGATAAAACAGGTAAATACGGACTTTATATTGCAGAATGGAATAGCCTTTGGGAAGTACAACAAATTGTAGAAAGTAATGGCGGAAAATTTATCACAAACGGCAGAGCTTCACTCAATTCACCTGAAGCAGCAGAAGCTTTCCAGCTTTATGCAGACATGGTTTTAGAAGACAAATCAGCTCTACACGCAATCTACGACGAAGGCAGACAAGCTTTCTTGAACGGCGAAGTTGCAATGTTTTATTCACCTGTTTCAGATAATATGATTGTTACAGGCACATTAGGCGAAGACACACTTGGCGTTGCATGCCCTATTTGGGAAGGCAAGAAACGTGCAGCACCTGTAGGCGGCAACTTCCTTGCTGTAACAAGTGAAGACAATGCAAAAAAACAAGCTGCTTTTGAATTTGTACAATTTATGTTGCAAGCAGAATCTATGGTAACTTGGACAAGCGGTGTTGGCTATATTCCACATGTAAAAGGTGTAGATTCAAGCAAATTACATAAAAATGTTGCCCTTAGTGCTGCTGTTTTAGAGAGCACAGTGCCTTGGTATTGCTTCCCTGGTAGCGAAGGTTTAAATGCTGAACAAATCCTTATATCTTACAGAGATAAGATTTTAGGCGGCACAATTGACGTTCCATCTGCTATGAAGGCAATGGAAGAAGAAATCAACGCTCTTTATAACTAATTAGCGAAATAGGAAAGCGATATGAAGATGTATTTGACAAAATATAAAGCCTATCTACTTATTGCACCGGCAAGTATTTTCTTTCTTGCCTTTGTGATAGTGCCTATGTTTTACACAGTGTATTTGAGTTTTTTTGATTGGAATATGATAAGCCCAAAGATGAAATACGTTGGACTTTCTAATTATGTCAAAATATTAACTGACAAAAACTTTACAAAAATACTTTCAAATACTTTCTTATACATCTTCATTATCGCTATAGCAAATTTTGTTATACCTTATATTTTTGCCTTTGTTTGCAGATATGTGCTTAGCAAATATCAATCATTTTATAAGGTTGCATTATTTTTACCTGGCTTTATTTCGCTTATTGTTGCTTCAATGCTTTTTGTATGGATTTTAAATCCTCTCACAGGGCCGCTTTCAGCCTTACTTGATATTTTTGGTATCAACATGCCTATTTGGTCAAGAACAGAAGGTTTGGTTGTTGTTGTGATTTCACTCATCACGGCATGGGGCTGTTTTGGTTATAATTTCATCACCTTACTTGCTGCTGTTGGCTCTGTTCCTCAAGAAATTATAGAAGCTGCAAGACTTGATAATATTCCAACACACAAGATTTTTTATAAAATTGTTATTCCTGTTTCAGGTGCTTCTGGTTATTATGTTTTGATAATGACTATGATGCAGGCTTTAGGCAATGTTTTTGGCCCTATTGATGTGCTCACAAAAGGCGGACCTGACTATGGTTCATCAAACCTTATCTATGAATCCTACTTTAAAGCATTTACTGTTTTTGAAACGGGTGAATCAGCAGCTCTATCTATTATTACAATGTTTTTCTTTACTATTATCATATTTTTTATGAATAGAATTATCGGCAAGAGAGTGTATTATGCAAACTAAATCAAAATACGAAATTCTTTGGCAAGCCTTATTTCTTTTATTTGTTTTTATTGTACTCTATCCTCTTATTTTTGCCTTATCTAATTCGCTCAAATCTGATATTGAAGCTTTTAGAACAATAACTTCTCTTATTCCAGATATTTTTAGATTTGAAAATTACACAAATCTTTTTTCTGCACTGCCATTAGTGCGTATTATTTCAAACACTTTTCTTATTTCAGCTGTTGTGACTTTAGTAAGATTAATTCTCGCATTTCTAGCTGCTTATGCACTTGTTTATTATGACTTTAAAGGCAAAAAACTTTATTTAGCTTTAGTTTACCTCACCCTATTTATGCCCTTTACTGTGATGATGATACCTAACTATCTTGCATTAGCAAAAGTTGGTTTAGTAGATAGCATTTGGGGAGCAATGATACCGCAATTTTTTTCTGCAACAGGCATATTTATGCTTTGCCAAAACATGCGTTCAATTCCACGTTCGCTTATTGAAGTAGCCCAGCTTGATAGAATTTCAGATTATCACATCATGAAAGACATTATTCTCCCCCTTGTAAAACCACAAATGATAGCTACAGGTGTGTGGTTTTTTACAGGTACTTGGAATGAATACATTTGGCCAAGACTTATTTTGAAAGAAACAGAAAACTACACTCTTTCTCTTGCATTACAAATGTTTACAAGCGGCGAAGGAGGGCAAGGTTTTACTTCTGTTATGGCTATGAGTGTTGTGACAATGATTTTACCTATGGCACTTTATTTAATTTTCCAAAAATATATTATTGAAACATTTACCTCCGCGGGTATTAAATAGGATTTTTTTATGATTGATATAAGATTTGAAAATGTCGAAAAAAGCTATGGCAGTACACAAGTTATTCCAAACATTGACTTTAAAATTGATGCTGGCGAAAGACTTGTATTCTTAGGGCCATCAGGTTGCGGAAAATCTACTCTTTTACGTATGGTTGCTGGTTTAGAATCTATAAGTGGTGGCAAGCTCTTTATGGGTGAAAAAGATGTGACACATCTTACACCTGCTCAAAGAGACGTAGCTATGGTTTTTCAAAACTATGCTCTTTATCCGCATATGACAGTTGAAGAAAATATTACTTACGCACTCAAAGTGAATAAAGTATCAAAAGCTGAAATAAATGAAAGACTTGAATATGCATTAGAAGCCTTAGAATTAAAAAAATACCAGCACAGAAAACCACACGCACTTTCAGGTGGTCAAAGACAAAGAGTTGCACTTGCAAGAGCAACTGTAAAAAGATCTAAGGCTTTTTTACTTGACGAGCCTCTATCAAACCTTGATGTTCAGCTTCGAGTAAGTGCAAGACAATCTATGCTTGATATACATAAAGCTTTTGGGCAAACAATGGTTTATGTGACACACGATCAAATAGAGGCAATGACATTTGGAACAAAGGTTATCTTGCTAAAGCAAGGCGAAATCCAAATGCACGACACACCTTATAATGTGTACCACTACCCTAGAAATACTTTTACAGCAAAATTTATTGGTTCTCCGCCAATGAATTTATTTAAAAACGTTACTGTAAGCGAATTTCACGCCTATTATGCAAATCAAAGCTTTATGCTTGATAGCAGATGGCACAATTACATAACACCACATAAAAAATACACTATGGGTATACGCCCTGAATATGTTGTCTTACACAATGAAAACAACGACAAATGTTCACTATCTGGAACAATTTCACATGTAGAAAATCTTGGTGCGAATTACGCTGTTTATGTAAAGATTGGCGATCAAAGCTTTGTTGCGTTAAGACATGATTTAAAGAATTTATCAGAAGATAAAGTCTATCTTGAAATACAACACGATCATTTGCATTTCTTTGATAAGGACACAAAATTAAATATTGGCAGACCTGAAAATTTGAGATATACAGCAAGAAGTTAAGTAAGAAAATTAAAAAAACAAATCCCTAACATGATAATTTTTACTACTAAAGTAAAAAATACCATCTAGGGATTTTTTATTATATTTTTCTATTCTTCTATTTTCTATTCTTCTATTTTCTATTCTTCTATTTTCTATTCTTCGACGCCAATAACCTGAATTTCGTTCTTGAGTGGATTTATTTTTCCAAGTCTTACGCGAATTTCTTGTCCAACATAGACATCGCCAGAAAAGAAGGTTCTTTTCACACGCATAAAGAGTTGTTCATTTGGCAAGGCAAGCGAGATAAAATGTGTGTTTTCTTCAGTGATAACAGCTTTCCAAATATAGTCATCGCCGGCATTTTCCATTGCTTTTCTGCTTTGTTGCTTACAATAAAGCAATTTCCAATAGCGTGGCCTCATTCTTTGAATTTGATTCACATTATCTAAGGCAGCATTTAAATGAAGTAAAACTTGCGTAAGTTCGGCTTCTGAAAAATGCGGACTGCCTTTTTCAAGATAGGACAAAATTTGTGCTTCGTTGACTAAATCAGAATAGCGGCGAAGAGGCGAAGTCATGGGCGCATAAACGTGTAAACCCATTCCAGCATGTGGCCTTGCCTGTAATTCAAGCGATGCAGCTGAAAGAGAACGTGCTATACGAGCTATATCTTCTGGCCTTGACCAAATTCCTGCATATTCAGGTGGAATAACAATATCTTGCGTTCTAAAAAGTAAAGGAATTTCTTTATCATTTGCCCATTCAGCCATAGAAGAATTTGCAAGCACCATATATTCAGAAACAAGAAGTTGAGCCTTTGGAGCTTGCTCAGCATGCGTGAGAGAAACTTCAACATTTTCATAATATTCTGGTAAATTATCTTTAAATTCTATGCTAAAAAGAGGCTCTACTTTATCAAAAATAACGGCATTATTCTCTATTCTTTTTTTGAGCAAAAGCTGTGAAAGCTCGTGCCCATCAAGAAGCATTTGTGTATATTTTTCAAAATTTTTATCAGCATTTCTGCCTTCTAAAATATCTTCTACTTGCGTGTAAGTCATGTTTTTTTCAACTTTAACTCTTGCACGCATTGGCTTTGTTGAAATAAGATTTGCCTCAGCATCAAGCTCACATTCAAGCACAAGCGAAGGGCACATAACTTGTTCAAATAGCGAATAAGCACCTGTACCTAAGGTTTCAGGAAGCATATGATAAGTTGCTTCTGGCAAGTATATTGAAGTTGCCCTTTGGCTTATATGTCTGCTAAATGATGAAGAAAAATCCCAATAGGCAGCTGGGCAAGCTAATGCAAAAGTCACTTTCCAGCCATTTTCATTTTTTTCAACAAAAAAAGCGTCGTCAATGTCCTTTGTTGTTTCTCCGTCTATGCTCACAAAAGGCTTGTCAACAAATTCCGAACTATCGTTCTCAGCTTGCTGTATAAGAGAGTTTACTGCTTCTTCATGCTCTTTATACCAGTCTGGTGCAACGTCATACTGAGCTCTGTCAAGCCAGTAATTGTAATGTTCAGGCACAATTTTCCACGCAGTTGCAAGCAACAAAGGAGCGAAGGCATCTTCTGGAATAGCCTTTATAATATTACGCCATAAAAGTTCGTCGTCTTTATTTTCAAAATCAAGATCGGCTATACGTAACAATAAGAGTTTCTTGATTCTTTCTTGCACTTCCTCGTCTAAAGGGCAAGCAGGTAAGGGCTTTTTATTTATTCTACAATCATGCAAAACTTTAAACCACGCCATTCCGCCTTCGACAAATCTTTCTCTATTTTTCTGCATTCTTTCGGCTTCAAGCTTTGCTTCAACAACAGATTGCGGATAAATTTCAAATTCAGGCGGAGCAAAACGAAAATGTGCTTTGTCGTTAAATAAAGCTCTTGCAACACCAGAAAGCGTATCTTGGTTAGGTTCAGAATAAAGAAGTTCCGTAAGCCAATTTATATTGGCTTTTTCTACTTCTGTTTGTGTCATTTCCCAAATATCTTTTGTCTGCACTTCGACTGCAAGTGTATTTCTTTTTTCAAGATGCGTGTTAAGAATCTTGAGCATTTCTTCTTTTGAATCCACATCTTTAATATGCGGGCCAATCCATGGCAAGACTCTATTTTGTTGCAAAGTTGTTTCACGTCTATTAGGCATTAAAAGACGAAGTTTCCCACTTTGTTCTTCAATAACAAGGGCTGTTTGGATCGCACTATCTTGTAAAAAATCTATGATATACACAAGCTTTCCAGATTATTGGTTTTGGCCTAGTTCAACAGAATAGAAAGAATCAGCCTTACCCTTTGCTTTAGGGCAATCGTCTTGTAGATAGCAAATTTCGCAAGCACCACGGAAAGGATTGTGTGTGATTGTTGCAAAAACTCTTGATAAGCCAGAAGCGTTTTGATTATAAGGAATGCCAATTTCTTCAAGCACTTCAATAAGATTATCAGTTGGTTTTGGCGCAGGTGCACAGCCAGCGTCTTCAACATCTGGCAAAACTTCTTGCACTGTAGACATAATAAGATTTTGTGCTAAGCAATTGAATCTAAATGAATCAGATGGGCTATCACTCCATTTTTCGTCGATTTCTATTTCTACAGCTTCGTCAAGCCAAGTAACTAAATAGCCAATCTTGCCAATTTTGAGAGTATATACATTTAAATGTTTTAACCATCTATCCCATGTTTCACCTAATTCATCAATAATTTCACCACCTAATCTTTTTTCATCTAAAAGATTTAAAAGAGAAAAAAAGTCAAAATAAGGTTCCACATTAATTTTTTCTTTTGTATATTCCACAGTCATAACAAATCCTTTATATTAATCTTACAGTAATTTATTATTTTACTTAAAATTTTCTAATTTTTTATTTAATGAGCATCAATATATAGGCATTTTGCTTTAAAGTAAAGAAAAAAGAGCTCGCTTTTCAAACTATTATACTTTCTGACAAATAGGATAAATTGACATCAAAGCAATATATAAAGTTTCGATTTTAAATTATAAAGACTTTTTTCAATAAATGAAAAAAGCCTTTATAATTTTATTTCTTTTTCTTTGTTTTTTTATCGTTTTCTTTTTCTTCTTTATTTTCTTTTACTTCTTTTCCTTTTTTTGCACCTTTCACTTCTTTTACATCAGCACTGCTTTCACTAAAACCAGCAATAAGCTTTTTGTGCCCTGCAATAATATTATCCACAGATTCAGGGTGTGCAAGCGAGGTCACGTCACCAATAGCCTCATATTCGTTTGAAGCTATCTTTCTTAAAATACGTCTAAGTATTTTTCCTGAAAGAGTTTTTGGTAATTCAGACACAAATTGAATCATTTCAGGGCTAGCCAATGCGCCAATTTTTTTACGTACATATTGACGTAATTCTTCACGCAGACTTTCAGTCCATTCCACATTTTTAACAAGAGCAACATATGCATATATCGCTTCGCCCTTAATTTCGTGTGGCATTGGCACAACACCAGCTTCGCCAACGGCTTCATGTTCAACAAGCACTGATTCTATTTCCGCTGTGCTCAATCTATGTCCAGAAACATTTATTGAATCGTCCATTCTGCCCAAGATGAAATAATGCCCGTCTTCGTCTATTCTTACGCCATCGCCAGACCAATAATAACCTGGGAATTGGCTGAAATAAGACTTAAACTTGTCAGGATTTTTATACACACCAGTCATAAGTCCTGGCCATGCTCTTTTTATACACAAATGCCCACCATCGCCCGTGCCATAGTGATCTTCCTTACCGTCAAGCGTCATTACTCTTGCTTCAATACCAGGTAAAGGCTTTGAAACAGAACCAGGCTTCAACACACTTGCGTATGGCAATGGCGAAAGCAGGACGCCTCCAGACTCCGTTTGCCACCACGTGTCTACTATAGGCAAATCTTCCTTGCCAATTTGTGTATGATACCACATCCATGCTTCAGGGTTCATAGGCTCACCAACAGAACCAAGTATGCGTAATGATGAAAGATCATGCTTCTCAGTCCACTCATTACCTAATCGCATAAGCGAACGCAAAACAGTAGGAGCTGTATAAAAGATATTTATTCTAAATTTTTCAATAATTTTCCAAAATCTGTCAGGCTTTGGCCATGTTGGCGTGCCTTCAAACATAATCGTTGTTGCACCAAGAGCAAGTGGGCCATATACAAGATAAGTGTGTCCAGTTATCCAACCACAATCTGCCGTACACCAATACACATCGCAATCTTTCATATCAAAAACCCATTGCGTTGTATGTGCAGCATAGGTGAGATAACCGCCAGTTGAATGTATAACACCAGTTGGTTTACCTGTGCTTCCAGAAGTGTGCAAAATAAAAAGGGGATCCATCGCGTCCATAGATTCACAAGGATAATCAGGATCAAGATTGTAGTCATTCATCAAATCTTCCCACCACATATCTCTTCCCTCAAGCATATTAATAGCTTGATTACCTCGATTTACGACTATTACTTTTTCTACACTAGGGCAAGAATCTAGCACTTTATCTAAATTTGCTTTTAAGGGTTTTGGTTCGCCATTACGCATTACACAATCAGAAGTAATCACAAGCTTTGCTTCACAGTCAAAAATTCTACCCTGCACGCCACCCTCTGCATAGCCTGTAAAAATGGCAGTATGCACAGCACCAATTCTGGCACAAGCAAGCATAGAAATAACAAGTTCTGGAATCATAGGTAGATACAATGCTACTCTGTCGCCTTTCTTTATGCCTAATGTGTTCAAGACACTAGCTAAATGGCAAATTTCTGTATAAAGCATTTGATAGGTATATGCTTTAACTTCTGAATCTTTTTCACCCTGCCAAATAAGAGCAGCCTTTGTTCTTTTTTCTGTGATATTATGCCTATCTACGCAATTATAAGCAGCATTAAGTTTGCCACCCTCAAACCAAGCCACCTTTGGCACAGAAAAATCTGTAGAATTTACAGTATCCCACTGTTTATACCAGTGCAATAAATTTGCAGCTCTTTCTGCCCAAAAAGAGTCTGCATCTTCTTGAGCATACTGCTTTAAATGCTCAAGCTCTCTTTTATTTCTAATTTTTGCTATGTCCTTGCCATGCATTGGAGGCGAATAAGTTCTTTGCTCTTTGAGCATGTTATGTATCTTTGCCATAAATCCCCCTTAAAAAAAGTAATAGATTCATAAGTAGCAAGATTTATTTAGTAAGTCAATATGTTATTTGTTTTATTGATTGATAGTTCAAACAGTTTTTTTATACATATAAAAAAGTACATATAAAGGGGAGAAAACTGGCTAGTTAGGTGATTTTACGTACTAAAGCATGTTTATAGGATCAATATCTAAAATAAGGCGAACATCATTCATCTCTTTATGTTCGGCTTTTAACCTTTGTATGTCATTATAAACTTGTCTTATATTTAACCATTGATGAGATTTTAAAAGACATTGAAACCTTTTTACATTTTGAATAATGGCTAAGGGCGACGCTATTGGCCCTAAAAGGCGAACATCATAATTCTTTGAAGATTTTCTTAATTGCTCTTTCAATAAATCTAATACTTTTGAAGAATTTTGCATAGTCATAGGAAAATGTATGCGTATAAGAGCAAGTTTTATAAAAGGCGGATATAGTCTTTTTTCTCTAAGAGCAAGTTCGTGTTCATAAAAGTTTTCAAAATCGTGCTTTTTTACATATTCCCAACAATAGTGTTTTGTGTCTCTTGTTTGAATAAGCACTTTGCCATTATCTAGCTCTCTGCCAGCTCTGCCAGCTGATTGCACAAGCAATTGAAAGGTTCTTTCGGCTGCTTTATAATCAGGAAAGTTTAAAGTTAAATCGGCATCAGCAACAATAGCTAGCGAAACATGGGCAAAATGATGCCCTTTTGAAAGCATTTGTGTGCCAACCAAGATTGAGGCTTCTTTTCGTGAAAAGCGCGCCAATATTTCTTCAATACTGCCATGCCTACGAGTTGAATCTCTATCTAATCGTAATATCTTACGATTTAATCCTTCTTTATTTAAAAAGCCTTCTAATTGCTCTTCTAATTTTTCTGTACCATCGCCTAAAGGAAGGAAATGCATTGACTTACACTTTGTGCAAGGCGAAGGAAAAGGCCTTGTGTAATTGCAATAATGGCAAGAAAGACTTTCTCTTTTCTTGTGATATGTCAACGAGATAGAACAATGCGGACATTTTTGTACTTCCTTACAATCAAGACAATACAAGATAGGAGCATAGCCCCTTCTATTCAATAAAATTACAGCTTGTTCATCGCGAAGCATACATTCTTTTAATGCAGCAAGTGATTCTTCTGTGAGCAATTCTTCTGCTTTTCCAGTCATTTGTACTAATTCAATACTTGGTAAAACAGTGCCCTTTGCACGCGAATAAAGAGAATCGTACTTTATATGCCCCTCTTTTGCAGCATAAAAAGTTTTGATATCTGGCGTTGCCGAGCCAATAAGCATAAGGGCATTATGCTTTTGTGCTCTAAATAGAGCAATTTCTTTGGCATGGTAGTAAAATTTTTCGTCTTGTTTATAGGAGGCGTCGTGCTCTTCATCAAGTGCAATAAAGCCAATATTTTGCTTTGCATGCAAGGAGTGAAACAAGGCTGAGCGTGTTCCAATTATGAGACAAGCCTGCTCTTCATCAGCTAATTCTTTATAGATTTTCGCTCTTTGTATTGGACTTTGATAGCCATGCGAAAAATAAATTTTCATATTTGGCAAAAAGCTTTCAACGTCTTTTTTTAATTTCAAGGCAAGCGAAAGCTCAGGAGCTAAAAGAAAAACAGAACGATTCATAAGCAAGGAGTTTTTTGCTAATTCTAAATAAACAGCAGTTTTACCAGAACCTGTCACGCCATAAAGTAAACGAAGTTCGGCTTTATTCTTTTTTAAAACTGCATTTCCTGCGTCTATCGCTTTTTGTTGTTCCTCAGAAAAAGTGAAATCTACTTGCGATTCCAATAAGGTAGACTCAAGCAAGGAAATAATTTTCTTATTTTCTTCTTCAATTTCGTCTTCAACTTCATAGGGCTGAATAGAAATAAAGCCAGCCTTCACAAGCGAGGTGAGCGCACTTTGTATGCCTGTGCCAAGTGCGTTATTTATTTGCTTTACACTTGTATTGCCATTATCGTGCAAATATTCTAATAATTCCTTTTGCTTTAATGCATTTGGCCTTATATTCCAAGGTGGGTCTTTTTGAAGAGAGCAAAGCTCTGAAGCGGATTTTTCTTGTGTTAATTCAATAAGTTCAACTTGTTCTTTACTTTTAGAAATAAAGGCAGAAAAAAGCCTTGCACATTCTTCTTTGTCTAAAGCTTGTAAAGCCTTAAAGGTATAGAGTTTTGGTTTTGCCTTTTCTTTATACTCTTTTAATCTTAATCTTTGCGTTGTTCTAAAAGCTTGCGGTAAAATATTTGCATACACTTGAGCAATGCTTTGTCCTTGCCTTGCAGATAAATTTTCTGCTAAAGCTACAAGTTCTTCATTTATTAGTTTTTTTTTATCTAAAAGCCACACAATTTCACGTATAGAAATTTTTTCATCTAATGTATGCTCTTCAAAAATATCCGTCACAATGCCCATGCGTAAAGAAC
>CAYJHN010000025.1:0-15829 GCA_964369985.1 uncultured Desulfovibrionaceae bacterium
CTTTGTTCGCTTTGCTCACTTTTTACTTTCCAACTAATTGTATTAATCTTAATAGCTGATTTGTAAATCCAGCGACAATTTATAGATAGATTTTGGCAACTTCGTGCACAAAATCCTCGCTACGCATTTTGCGTGGAAAATGCTAGCTCGCTAAAGCCTTTGTTCGCTTTGCTCACTTTTTACTTTCCAACTAATTGTATTAATCTTAATAGTTGATTTGTAAATCCAGCTTCGTTGTCATACCAGATAATGAGTTTGAGTAAGGTGCCGTCGATAACCTTTGTGCTCATGCCGTCAACAACGCCGCCTTGTGTCATGCCTAAGTAGTCAACAGAAACTAAAGGTTCGTCGCTAAAGCCCATATTTTCTTTAAGGGCATTTTCAGAAGCAGCCTTTAGTACAGCATTTACTTCTTCAATAGTAGTAGGCTTTTCTAATTCAAAAGTCACGTCAACAAGTGAAACATTCGGCACAGGTACACGAACTGCCATACCGTCGATTTTACCGTCTAAAGCTGGATACACAAGGCCAATAGCCTTTGCAGCACCTGTAGAAGTTGGTATCATGCTTAGTGCACACGCTCTTGCACGTCTAGGATCAGAGTGAGAGCCGTCTAAAATACGTTGGCTCATTGTGTAAGAGTGTATTGTTGTCATAATACCATGCTTTATGCCAAAGTTTTCGTGAATAACTTTTGATGCAGGTGCAAGACAGTTAGTTGTACAAGAAGCAGCTGAAAGAACTAAATGCTCAGCCTTATCGTAATCGCTGTCGTTTACGCCCATTACAATTGTTACATCAGCACCTTTAGCAGGGGCAGACATAATAACTTTTTTTGCACCGCAGTCTAAATGTTGTGCAAGGCCGTGTCTGTCCTTGATCGTGCCTGTTGTTTCTACAACAATATCAATGTCTAATTCTTTCCAAATCCATGAACCAGTCATCTGACGTGTGACAAGCACTTTTTTGCCGTTAATGATAAGACCTTCGTCAGTTGCTTCAATAGGAAAATCTACTTTTCCGTGCACTGAATCGTATTTGAGAAGTCTTTTTAAAGATTCGTTATTTGCTCTTGCATTTATTGCTACTAATTCTATATCGTCTCTGGTTGCAAGAAGCCTTGTAAGATATCTGCCTATTCTACCAAAACCATTTAAAGCAATGCGTAAAGCCATACATAAACTCCTTATATCTAAGCTTTATTAGAGCAACCTAGCACGTTTTTGATTTTTCTTTGTACCATAAGTTTTACAGCTTCGCGAGCAGGTTTTAAATATGCACGCGGGTCAAATTCTGCTGGCTTTTCAGCAAGCACTTGACGAATATTTGCAGTCATAGCAAGGCGAATGTCTGAATCAATGTTAATCTTACAAACAGCCATCGAAGCGGCTTTTCTAAGCATTTCTTCAGGAACACCAGCAGCACCAGCAAGGTTTCCGCCAAATTTATTCACTGTTTCAACAAATTCTTGTGGCACTGAAGAAGCACCGTGCAAAACTATTGGATAGTTTGGTAGAAGTTGTTCAATTTTTTCTAAGATATCAAATCTTAGTTCTGATGCACCTTTAAATTTATACGCACCATGGCTTGTACCAATTGCAATAGCAAGAGAATCACAGCCAGTACGTTCTACAAATTCAACAGCTTGATCAGGGTCCGTATAAACATGTTCAGCACTTGAAACATGGCCTTCTATACCTTCAAGCCTGCCAAGTTCTGCCTCAACCCAAACGCCTTTTTCGTGTGCGTATTCCACAACTTTTTTAGTAACAGCAATATTTTCTTCAAATTCATGATGTGAACCATCAATCATTACAGAAGTAAAACCGCCATCAATACATGCTTTACAAAGTTCAAAGTCTGGGCCGTGATCTAAATGAAGCACAACAGGTAGATCTGCTTCTTCTAAGCCTGCTTCTATAAGCTTCATAATATAATTTTGGCCTGCATATTTGCGTGCACCAGCTGAAACTTGTAAAATTAAAGGTGCTTTTTCTTCTGCACCTGCTTCCATAATGCCTTGAATTATTTCCATATTATTAACATTGAAAGCGCCTATTGCGTATTTTTCCTTATACGCTCTTTCAAACATAGCTCTTGGACTTACTAATGGCATGATTAAACCCCCATAAAAAATTTAATGACCTAATAAGCTCAGAAAAAGGTAGCACTTTTTTATTTTCATATCAAGAATTTTTTCTTGTGTTTTATACTGACATTCTTAAGTTTTTTATGAAAAAAGCACGTTTTTGCGCTTTGTTTTTGTAAAAATCAAGTTTTTTTTACAAGAAAAAACTTCTAAGCTATAAAAAATTTTGATTCTCTATAGATAATTTTATTAAAAATCCTACTTGATTAAAAAATAAAGTTCTAGTATACAGAGTTAACCGATAATAAGGAAAGAAAACATGAAGAAAAACTCTTTTACCCCATATATAATTGCATTTGTACTTTTTGTATGCGGACTTGGCGGCATGATTTATTCAGGACTAAACGAAGGTAGTGTATACTTTCTAAATGTTTCTGAAGCTTTAGCTGCACAAGAACAAGGCAAGACTGAAAATAATTCAATGCGTTTATTTGGGAATGTTGGTTCTTACACCAAGAATGAATCAGGTAGCAGTGTTGAATTTGTGCTCATAGATTCAGAAGCACCAGCTCAAACAATGACTGTTGTGTATGATGGAATTATTCCAGATACTTTTGATGAGGGTATTGAAGTTATTTTAGAAGGAAGACTTGTGCAAAAAGCTTCTTTCAAGGCTGATACTTTAATGACAAAATGCCCATCAAAGTACGAAAAAGAAAACCGTACTTAATTTATTCACTTTATAAAGGACATCTATGTATACATTAGCTCACGGACTAGAGCTCTTCACACTTGTGTGTGCATTGCTTGGTGTTAGTTTGGCCTGCCTTTCTCTTTTTGAAAATAAACCTTCAAAATATTTAGCTTTAGTTGAAAAAGCAAGCATTGGCATAACAACAGGGCATATCTTAGCCTCGCTTATACTGCTTTATGCTCTTATTACTTTTGACTTTTCGGTTGATTATGTTGCTGGTTATACAGATTTAACTCTTCCGCTTTTTTACAGACTCACTGCTTTTTGGGCAGGACAAGCTGGTTCGCTTTTATTTTGGGCTCTTATGGTAGCTGTTTGCGGTGCAGCTTTTCAAATTACGCAAACATACAAAGAATTTAGCGATGAAACAAAACAATGGTATTGGGTATTTTATTGCTTTATCATGGCATTCTTCGGCTTTTTACTTTCAACCTCGCAAGCACCATTCACAACAAGCTTCCCTGCTCCAGCAGACGGAAGAGGTATGAATCCACTCTTGCAAAACCCTGGAATGATTATCCATCCGCCTTTACTCTTTCTTGGTTATGGTGGCTTTACTATTCCATCATGTCTTGCTTTGGCACAGGCTTTGAGCAAGTCTACACATACAGAAAAATCTTGGAGTGAAGTTTCTCGTCCATTTATTATGACAGCGTGGATCTTCCTTAGTGCTGGTATTCTTATTGGTGCTTGGTGGGCTTATATGGAACTTGGTTGGGGTGGCTATTGGGCATGGGATCCAGTTGAAAATGCTTCATTACTTCCATGGCTTATCGCTACAGCGGCATTACATACATTAATTATTGAGCATAGAAGAAACAAACTTCATAGAACAAATATCTTTTTAATGGCTCTCACAACAATTACGGCTTTCTTTGCTACTTATTTAGTACGCGGAAATGTTGTTGACTCTGTGCATGCTTTTGGTAGCGGTGGTGCTGCAGTTCCATTATTATTATTTGTTGTTATATCTACTCTTGTTGCTTTATTTGTTGCAATTATTGCAAAGAAAAAAGGCGAAAATGGCCTAAGCGGTGTTGAAACAAGAGAAGGCTTTTTATTCTTTACAGCATGGATTTTGATTGCTCTTACAGTAATTATCCTGCTTGCAACTTTATGGCCTAGAATTTCAATGCTTTGGTCAGAACAATCAGTTGGTTTAGATGCAAAATTCTATAATCAAGTGTGCTTGCCTTTATTTACTATTATCACAGCTATGCTTGCTATTTGCCCATATCTTGGCTGGAATGGTGGTTTAGTAGAAAAGAAAAATCTTATCTTTGTTGTTGGTGTAATAGTTATTAATATTGTTTCATCACTTATTTTTGGCTATGCAAATCTTTTGGCACTTATTGCCGCATCTGTAAGTATTGGTGCTATTGTTTCATCAATATTGCAACTTTCAAAAAAGAGCACAAGAGCCTTTGCTCCTAAATTTGCCGCACATGGCGTGCATCTTGGTTTGGCTTTGATAGTGCTTGGTGTGACTTATTCATCGGCGTATAAAGTTGAACAAGATCTGAACCTAGCTAAGGGGCAATCAGCTCAACTTGGTGCTTATGTTATTACATTAAACGAACTTTATGAAGGGCAAGCTCCTACTTTTGACTTCTTGGAAGCAGAACTTATTGTTTCAAAAAATGGCAAGGCTATTGGCGAATTACACCCTCAAAAAAGAATTTACCATAAATTTGGCCAGCAATCATTCTCAGAAGTGGGCACAATGCCTAGCTTAAAAGACGAAATATACGCTTCGCTCTTTGGTTTAGAAAATGGCAATGTGGCTGTGCTTAGAGTAAGTGCAAATCCTCTTGTTAACTGGATTTGGATAGGCTCATTCTTATTATGTCTCTTCCCATTTATGGCTTTAGAAGCTGTAAAAAGAAGAAAAGTTGAAGATAAAGAAGAAAAGCCAGAAGAAGTAGAACAAGCTTAATAGATAGATTATATAGAAATAAAATAAAAGCCTGAAAGATTTCCTTTCAGGCTTTTTGCTATAACTTAGTTATATTTTATAAAGATATTCTTCGGGTTAAAGTCTTCTATACAAGAAAGTTCTTATATATAGTTTGCTTAGTGAGCGAATTAACCGTTGCATAGGCATCAGCAAGCATAGCACTTTCAGCCTTACAAGTAAGTGAGAAAAGCTGTGGTGATAAAGCATTTTGCGGGTTAATAATATGATGTCTTTGCATGTCTTTATCAAAATACTTTTGATAAGCACCAGAAGTTGCAATAGCCGCATTTTCAAGTGTAAAGCTTGTAAGAACCTTAGATGCATCGCCAGCATGGTTTGGATCTTCAATGCCTACTATCCAAGCTGATTCTGGGCTTTTTCTACCCTTTGCAATAATATCGCCGCCAGCATTGATAATATGATCTCTTACATTTTCTTTCATCAATATTTCAGAAGCTCTGTCTAAAATATAGCCTTTTGCGAGAGAATCTAGTGTAATTGACATATTCTTTCTGTTGAAAGAAACACTATTCTTTGTAAGCGAAATTTGAGAAAGCTGAATTAATTCTTGTCTTTCTTTGATTTCTTTAGATGAAATATTTCTTGCAAGTGAAACAGTATCTTGATTTTCTTCGTATAAATCAAGAAGTGGTTTTATTGCAGGATTATATATTTCATTAGTGTTATGAGCTATTTCAATGCTTTGCTCTAATACATAAAGAAGTTCTTGCGGTGCAAAATCGAGTTTTCCTTCTTTATTAAGAGTGGAAAGAGCTGACTGAGTATCGTGCCTAGAAAATATTTTTTCTAAACGGGCGATTTCAAGAATAGCTTTATTAAAGGCTTCTTTTGCATGCGTGTTTGAAACATTGCTTGCAGTAAAAGAAACAAAAGTACCCATAGCAATAACAGTTTGCTTGATTATTTCTTCATTTTTTGAAGGCTTTGCAAATGCGTCAATACCAATAAAGGAAGAAACAGAGGCAAGTCCTAAAGAAGAAAGTGCAGTATGTAAAAATTCTCTACGAGTTTTCATTAATTATTCCTGTACAGATTTTTCACTATTTGTGACAGCTTCTGTATTCGTTTCAACTTTTGCTTCAGTTTCAGGCTTTACTTCTTCAGTAATTTCTGTCTTCTCTATTGCTTCAGCAAGCTTGAGCTTTTCAAGTTTTTCAGAATTCATTAATGATTTGAAAATATTACGCTTACATGCTGTCACACAAGCTTCGTTACAGCTTTCACCATATTCTTTGCAAAGATGGTGGTTGATTTTTACCATATTGTCTACGAATTCTACAGCTTTTGCTGGGCATTTCTTCACGCATAAAGTACATGCAATACAGCCAACTGAACAAGCTGCTTTAACTTCTTTTGCTTTTGATTTTGTAGTACAAAATACCATAACTCTTGCTGATCTTGGCACAAGTTCTAATGCGTTACGTGGACAAGCTGGTATACATTTACCGCAACCAATACAGCTAGTTGGGTCGATTTTAGCAACATTATCTTCTAAGATAATAGCATCAAATGGACAAACTTTTAAACAATCACCTAGTCCTAGGCATGAATAAGCACAAGCATCAAAGCCTAAGCCAGAACCAAGCTGAGCAGCAGAAGCACACGAAGCCATGCCTTGGTATTCAAAGCGAACTTCCACTTGTCCTTCAACTTTTTCACAGCGCCTTACAGATATAAGCGGATCGGCTTCGGTAACGGCTTTACCTGTAAGTTCGCCAACTGTTGCTGTTGTTTTGTCATCACCAGCAACACAAAGGTTGGCTCCAATATTTGCGTCAAGCACAACTGCTGAAGCATAGCCTTCACAGCCAGGATAGCCGCAACCACCACAGTTTGCGCCAGGTAAGGCATCAACTACAGCTTCAATTCTTGGATCTTCTTCCACATAAAAAACTTTTGACGCAATGGCAAGTATGACAGCAGCTACAAAACCAAGTGCAAATAAAATAACAATCGATGTTAACATAATTTCCCCTTATTCACTTAGATCATGCCTTTAAATGCCATAAATGTCATGGACATAAGTCCAGCCATAATAAGGCCAATAGGTGTGCCACGCATCATTTTTGGCACTCTGCAAATTTCTAACCTTTCACGAATGGCTGATAACACAACCAAGGCAAGTACGAAACCTAAACTAGATGCAAGAGCAAATGTAAGTGCTGTTCCAATGCCATATTCTTCGCGTTGAATGAGTAAGGCAACACCCATTACAGCACAGTTTGTTGTGATGAGCGGTAAGAAGATGCCTAGTGAAGAATAAAGAGGTGGTACCATTTTTTTCAAAAACATTTCAACAAATTGCACTAATGATGCAATAACTAAAATGTAGAAAATTGTTTGTAAGTATTCAAGATTGAAAGGTCTTAAAAAATATTCTGAGATAAGCCATGTAATAAGGGCTGCCATGATAGTAACAAAAACAACAGCACCACTCATACCATAAGCAGTTGAACGTTCTTTTGAACATCCAAGATATGGGCAGTTACCCAAATATTGGGCTAAAACAATGTTGTTTACAAATATTGCTGATATAAAAAGCTGAAAAGTATCCATACTATTTCCTTATGCTTTTGAAATAAAACTTAATTCTGTTTGATTTCCATTTCTTTTGATTTCAATTTACTTTCTATTTCTTTGTGAGAATAGAAGCACAAGCCCCACCGCAACTATGACAGCCTAAACCAATCAATGCAGGTTCTGGATTGCCTTTGCGTTTTGCTTGTAAATAGTTGATTAAGTTCATCAAAGCAAGAATAAGCCCTAGCCCAATAAAGGCACCAGGAGCTTCAACCATAACAGTAAAAGGCTCAAACCAATCACCAAAGATTTGGCTACCAAAGAGTTTGCCTGTACCTAATAATTCTCTGATGCCGCCTAAGAAAGTAAGCGAAGCAGCAAAACCAATACCCATGCCAAGCCCGTCTGCTATTGATGGTAAGATAGGGTTTTTATAAGCAAAAGCTTCTAATCTACCTAAGATCAAACAGTTAACAACAATAAGTGGAACAAATATACCTAATTGTTGGTAAAGTGGGTATGTGTAAGCTTGCATTAAAAGCTCAACTGTAACAACTAATGTTGCTGAAATAGCAATAAAACAAGGCACACGTACTTTTTTTGGTATGATATGTCTTACTGCTGAAATAATAGCATTTGCTAATGTGAGAACGAAAATAACCGCCATTCCCATGCCTAAGCCGTTTTCCGCTGTTGTGGTAACAGCAAGAGTTGGGCATAAACCTAGAAGAAGTCGAAATGGAGGTAGTTCATTCCATAAACCTTTTTTAAAATCATTCCATAAACTTAGGAGCATAATTCTTTCCTCCAATATCTACTTTTTGAAAGCAGTTATTATTTGATCTTTAAGTGTTGTATAATCGCTTGTGGCATTTTGAACAGCTTTTACAACACCAGCAGAAGAAATTGTTGCACCGCCAAGAGAGTCGATGTTTCCGCCACTTGAAGTTAATTCAATAGTTTTGCTGTCTTTTTTCTGAAACTTAGAGGTGAATGATGGTTCAAGTATTCTTGTGCCAATACCAGGAGTTTCAGACATGGTTGTTACGCCAATGCCGATGATTGTGTCGTCGCTGATGTTAAAGCCAACCATAACACCAATGTTACCGCCATAACCTTTACCAAAGTTTTCTAAAGCAACACCAGCTAAACTGCCATCTTTCCAATAAGGAAAGACAATCACTCTTCTTGCAGCTTCGCCTGTATCTGGGTTAGCAGGAACTTCTAAGGCTAATCTTTCTGCGAGTGGATCGTTTTCGGCATATTGGAAAACAGATGCAATAGCAGGGCTTTGTACATAGGTAAGGACTTGTTCTTCTATTTTTGGTGCTGTTGAAGCTTTTAAATATGAAAGGGCAAAGCCACTGCGTGCACATATTATAGAAAGCCCCACAACCATTTTAATCATTACTATCATATTTATCCTCCTATTCCATACCAAAAGGCTTTTGCTTACGCCCTTCTAGTAAAGGCATGAGAAGGTTTATGAGTAAGATAACAAAAGGCACGCCATCTGGATAGATGCCGTATATTCTGATAATAACAACAAGCACACCACCAATAAGGCCGTAAATAAACATATTTGATACTCTGTTTGGTGAAGAAGGCGCGTCTGTTGCTAAAAAGAAAGCAGCAAGCATAGTAGAACCAGTAAGTAAATGGAATACAGGGCCTGCATAAAGAGTAGGATCTATTTGTTGGTAGATAAAGGCTGTTACTGCAGTGCCTATTATAAAAGCAAGTGGAATTTCCCAAGAGATAGAGCCTCTTACGCAAAGATAAATACCGCCTAATAAAAGCATACCAGGTTGGCTTGCACCTAAAGCACCTATTTGTTCGCCCATAAGTAAGGATTGTGTTGAAATATCGTTTAATGAAGAAGCACCAAAATATTTCAATCTTACAAGTGGGTCGATATAGTCAGTGGATAAAAGCATGGCATTTGGATCTGTAAAAATAGGCCATGATACAAAGCAGAGTAAGAAGCCAACAACAGGTGCACATAAAGGAGCCGCACCATAGTCGCCACACATATTTTTTCCTAATGTGATAGAAAGAGCCGCACCTATAACCACAAGCCACCAAGGGGCAGTAGCTGGTAACATAAATGCAAATAATAAGCCAATCACAAAGGCAGAATAATCATAAATAGCAAGAGCTCTGCCCATAAGTTTTTGGCATATTGCTTCAACAACAACGCAGGTTGCAACAGAAAGGCCAATCACATGCAAAGCTGAAAAACCCCATACCATAAATGCGGCAATAGCAGCTGGCATAAGAGCAAGCGAAATGTCTTGCATTTGATTTTTTACTGTTTTCCCAAAATGCCAAAATGGCGGAGCAGACACGGCTAGCAAGTTTTCATTTGTATTCATATCTAGTCCTTATATCTCTTCATTTTCGTCAATTTCTTCAATACGTGAAACAAGTTCCATCTTTCTTAATGCAAGCTGTTGCTTTGCAAGTCTGATATATTGCAAAACAGGTCTACGCATAACACAAACATAGCCACAAAGGCCACATTCTAAACAGTAAGAAGCATACCATTCTTCACATTTATCTAACATGTGAAATTCTGAATACTTACTTAATATTGATGGAGAAAGTCTTGCAGGGCAAACTCTGTCACAAGCTCCGCAGTTACAGCAATGGCTACCGCCCTCTAAAACAGGAATAGAACCAGCTGGAACATAGATAACACCTTTAATATCACGAGGAATACCACGCGTTGGCACGGCAATACTTGCACCGCCAAGTGGGCCACCTAAAGCAACAGTGTCACCAAATTTAAGCTCTACATCAACTTTTGCTAAAAGTTCGTTTACCTTAGTGCCTTCTTTGATTATATAGTTGGCAGTATGTGCTGGTGTTTTTAATGTAACAAGAGCACAAGCTAGAGGAAAACCGCTTTCACGCATAAAGCCTAAGCCCCACAAAGTGTGTGTTGAAACAACTTCTGTGTTTTTTGGGCATTCAGTGCCAGTGACTTCTTTTGCAAGAAGTTTTGGAATACTAATAGGGTAGGTTGGCTTAACTTCGACAATTTTAATATTAGCTATAGGCTTTATATTTGCATTTTCGTGCACAACAAGAATTATTTCTTTTGGCTTTGATAATGCTTTTTGTAGTTCAAGGCCTTGTAATACAAGAGGAAGATACTCATTTAATAATGGTTCTGCCCAAGTTACGCCAGGTTCAGCATTTAAACCATTTACAATAAGTGTGTCGCATTCTTTTGCAATATCTTTTGGGTTGATACCCATATTACGTGCAAATTCAAGTGCTTCTGCGTAAGGTTTTGAAAAGTTTTCTAATATTTTATCAGCAGAAAGTTTTTCTATACTAGGCTGTTGGGCTTTAGCTTGTTCGCTTTCTTCTTGAGCATTTGCATCAGTGGAAAGGCTTTGTGGTTCTGGCAAAACCTGAACATAAATAAAACGGCCGTCTACATCAGTGACTTTTCCGTAAACACTAGAAAACAAGTGCCCTTTTTCGTCTGAATTGCATTTTGCAAGCAGTTGAGTTGGATAGATTTCTGCATTCTTTTTAATATCGGCTTCAAGGTTGTAGCCAGTATGAAGAATGTGTAGTTCAGCGTAATCTTCATACTTGATAAAAGATTGAGATACATTATGAACAAGTTGTAGATTTTTATCTAAACTTAAACGTATATTTTTTGGAAACATAGTTCATCTCATTTTTGATAAAGGTTTCAAAAATTACTTAAATGATAGTTGATTATTGTTGCTAAGGCTAAGTGTGGCACTGAGCACAATCATCAACAGTTGGACCTTTTTTCACTTCAACGTGGCAAGACGCACATGAATTATGGAAAGCGTCCATTCTACCAATGATCAATTCATTTGCAGCTACATCTTCGTGACAAGCCTTGCAAGTCATTTGATCTGCATTGAATTCAAAGTCTGAATTGTTATCAACAGCTTCTTTTGTTTGAACATCAAAGTGACATGACGCACAGCCATTTAGACCTTCGTCGAAATAGTCTTGGTGACAGTCCATACAACGAGCGTGCACAGCAGTTTTGAGCGAAGGCATTGGATCGTCAGCTGGAGTGTAGCCTGTAAAGTGGCAATTAGCGCAGTTTTGCGGCTCTGGCTCGATGTCAGTATCTTCGTGGTGACAAGAAGTACAGTCAAGACCAAAATCTTCAACGTGCATATCATGCCCCCAATCTGTCTTGGTGAACTCTATATGGTGACAAGTGGCACATTGCATTTTTTCAGTAAATGGCCCTTTCATCATATCTTGATGTTCAGTAACAAATTTTTCGTCAAAGGTTACACCATGACAAGATCCACAGTCTAAAACTTTGAGATCTGCAGTGTTAGAGCTTTTTGTAGGTGAAAGCTCATGGTGACACTCAACACAAGAAACATCATATTTTTCAACATGTGTTTTATGGTCGAAAACAACAGCCCCGCCAGTGTTCTCTAAGAGCACTCGCACAGGCACTTTTTCAACTTCTGGGCTAGGTGTAAAAAAACCTAAAATAGCTAGAAGAATCGCTACGGCAGAAGTAATGAGAATAGAAATATAACGCTTTTGCAAACCTTTTCCCCCTTTACAAAGTGCAGAATATTTTTATGGCATAATACACTATTTTTCATAACTTGCAAGAAAAATGTTGTAATAAAATCTTTAAAATATCTTTGTAATATATTGAATTTATTGATGAAAAAACTAAAATTTCAAAAGAGTTGCATGTGAAAAAAAAAACTAAAGTCGAAGGCATAAATAAAGTATGAATAATTTAGATATTTTTAACTATTTGCTAATATTCTTTATCTGAAATTTGCTCATTTACAAAAAGATAAACTGTATTCTTTTTTATATTATATATAGATTTGGAATGTACATAATTTTAGTTGAAAAGATTCAAAGTTAAATTGAATTTGACTTTTTTATAAAAAATAGCTATTTTGCTCATTGCGATTATTTACTTTAAAGAGAGCAAGGAAGAAAAATGTCACAAACACCTAGACAACAAAGAGAGCTCACACCTGCTGAGCATCAAGCAATACAAGAAGAATTTAATAAATTAAACCCAAGTGAGCAAAAAGCACTTTTAGCAGAAATAGAAAAAGAGCTCAAAGCAGAAACAGCTGCTGAAGCTGCTCCTTTACTTGAATTTGTGTTAAAACATATACGTTCTATTATTCTTTTGCTTATTGTTTTAGTTGCACTTATTGCGGCCTTTGGTTTTTGGCAATGGAAGAGCGAAACAGCTTTAGATGAAGCAAATAAAGATTTTGCTAGAATTGTAGCTCTTGCAGATGCAAACGAAAGAATAAAGCAATTAGATGCTTTCAAAAATGACGCCCCAAAAGAATTATTGTTGCCAATTTCCTTGCAAGAGGCAAAAAGTGCTATTGAAGTAAGTAATTTAACACTTGCTGAAGAAAAACTTACAATGCTTACCAAGGAAGAAAAGTTCACTCCTCTAGGTGTAACACTTTATTTTAGCCTTGCTAATACCTATTCTCGTGATAATAAGCAAGATAAAGCTCTTGAAGTGTATGAAGAAATGCTTGCCAATGCGCCTGAAAACTTACGTTCTGTTATCCTAGAAGAAGCTGCATTTGCAGCGGAAAATATAGGAAATAAAGAAAAGGCTCTTGCTTTCTATCAAGAACTTTTAGCAAATAATAAACCTGAAAATAAAGCAGCAGAACCTTTTTATAAGGCTCGTATACAAATTCTTTCTAAATAATATTGATTATAGACAAAGTGAAATACCCTTACTCTTGATATTGAGAGTGAGGGTATTTTTTTATGCCTTAAGTTTAGCAATAGCATTTTTAAAGAAATAATTTTCTATAGAGATTTTCTGTTATTGTGAATCACTATAAAAAAGCATAAAAAGAGTGAATATAAAGAAGAGAATTTTGCTGTATAGCAAAACTCTTATATAAAAAGAGTAAACTTTGTATTTTAAATAAATTTATTTGGACTAAAACTTATTTGCAAAAATGAAAATGATTTTTTATAAAGTTATAGTGCATAAATGATTTTAATATTGTATAATTATTTTTTATTATAAAGAGCTTTTCTTATAAAGACTTGCTATTGCTTTAGTTTTTTTTTAAAAGTTAAATGTGTAAAATACGTGTTTTTTAGAGTATCTTACCCAATATTCAACTGATATTGTGCTTTTTACTTCTGTTATAAAGAAAATTCTTTGTTTTGTCATAAAAATCACAAGCTCTCTATTACTTGATATAGCTTGTTTTTTTTGAATAAGAGAAAGAAAAGCTTTTGCCTAAAAGTCAAAAATTCCTGTCGTAAAAAATTACCCAAATTTGGGCACAAAGTGCTGAAAGGTTAGTTGTTTGTATAATCAATCTATTTGATGTTTTTTTTGTCATTTTTTTATTATCTAGCTGAAATAATTGATTGTTTGTGTTTTGGCAATTTTCTTGCAATATAGAAAATACAAATAGCAAACAAAAGCTATTGAAGATTGGGAAGATGAAATATTTTTTTACTGAGGAGTTTAGAAAGGTTTTATTATACCAAATTCTCTACTAAATAAAAAGCAGTAGAGTACTATATAATCTTGGAGGATTAGATAATGGAATTTTTGAAAAAAGCGAATAGTTCAGCTGAAGAATTTAGTAACAAAGCTCGTGAAGCTGCAGAAAGCCTACTCAAAGAAATCGAAGTTGGCGGCGAAGCTGCAGTTGCTGAGATTGCTAGAAAATTAGACAAATGGGAAGGTCCATTTGTTCTTTCAGCAGAAAAGAAGAAAAAATTAATCGACAGCGTTCCTGAAAGCGTAAAAGCTGACATCCGCTTTGCACATAAACAAATTGTTGCTTTTGCTAAAGCACAACGTAACAGTATCACTGATTTTGAAATCGTAACTCCTGCTGGCACACGTGCTGGTCAAAGAGTTATCCCAATGGACGTAGCTGGTTGCTACATTCCTGGTGGCCGTTTTGCTCACACTTGTTCAGCTCTTATGAGTATTGCTACTGCTAAAGTTGCTGGCGTTCCTTTTGTTGTTGCTGCAACACCTCCACGTGGTGATAGCATCGACGCTTCTGTTGCTTATGCAATGGACTTAGCTGGTGCTGACGTTATCTTAGAAATGGGTGGCGTTCAAGCTGTTGCTTCAATGGCTTATGGTTTATTCACAGGTAAAAGAGCAAACATCATCACTGGCCCAGGTAACGCATATGTTGCTGAAGCTAAAGCTATTTTAGCTGGTCAAGGTGTTTGTGGTATCGACTTATTTGCTGGTCCATCAGAAATCGCTATCTTAGCTGACAAAAATGCTGACCCAATGACAGTTGCTATCGACTTAATCTCACAAGCAGAACACGGCACAAACTCACCAGCATGGCTCTACACAGATTCACGCGAATTAGGTGAAAAAGTGTTAGAAATTATGCCTAAATTAATGAACGATATGCCTGATCCAGCTACTCCAATAGCTTCTTGGGATCTTTATGGCGAAGTTATCCTTTGTGAAGATCGTGAAGAAATGGTTAGAGTTTCAGACTCATACGCTCCAGAACACTTAGAAGTTCTTTGCGATAACCCAGACTGGTGGTTAGACAACTTAAAATCATACGGTTCACTCTTCATGGGCGAATTCTCAACTGTTACTCACGGTGATAAATGTTCAGGCCCTAACCACATTCTTCCAACAAAGAAAGCTGGTCACTTTACAGGCGGTCTAAACGTTCATAAATACCTCAAAATCTTAACATACCAAGATCCATTAGATGAAGCAGCATGTTCAAAAGTTTCTGAATACGCTTCACGTTTATCACGTGTAGAAGGCATGGAAGGCCACGCTCGTGCATGTGACTGGAGACTTACAAAATACAACCCAGGTAAAGAATGGAACTTCAACGAATACCAACACCCAATCTATAAATAGTTTGTTTGTTTGATATAACACTTTGAATTAAAGGTGGCTAGTAATCCCTTTCTAGCCACCTAGATTTTTATATTTTTTAGGAGTTTACAATGCGTATTAAATCGATTTTATCTTTAAGTATGGCTTTTTTAGCTGCTTTTGCTCTTTTACCTTGTCAAGCTGATGCAGCTTACGAAGGCAAAAAAATCAGATTAAAACTTGCTAGCCCAAGCCCAAATGGTTCAAACATGGTTCGTGGCTATGAAAAATTTGTTGAATTAGTTGACGAATATTCAGACGGTAATATTGAAGTAAAACTTTACTCAAACGCTGTTTTAGGTTCTGATAGAGCAACTCTTGAAAGTGTTCAATTAGGTTCATTAGACATGGCTTCATGTTCTTCACCTAACATGGCTGCTTTTTCTCGTGAATACATGGTTTTTGACTTACCATATGTAACATCTCCTGATTTCCAACAAAATCTTTACAAAGCACTTGATGAAGGTGAATTAGGCAAATATTTCGAAACAGTTGCTAACAAAATTGGTTTAACAACAATTATGTGGTCAGAATATGGCTACCGTAACTTCGTTTCTGCTG
>CAYJHN010000026.1:0-15619 GCA_964369985.1 uncultured Desulfovibrionaceae bacterium
GAGGGGGAAACCTTGTCTTTTGTTCACAAAAGCATGGTTTCCCCCTCTCAAGAAAGCAAATTAAAATAAAATTCTACTTAGCCCACATTAATCTATTACCTTTTCGAGTGAAATTACCTAAATACAAATTTTTCCAATAAAAAGGCACAATATTTTCTTTGCCTTCATAATTTAGTGATTGGCCATTTAATAAGCCGTATATTTGCTGTATATCTTCTTTTGTTTGAAAAATAATTTTTTCTTCACTGTCTGTATAAATTCTAAGTTTAGAAGATAATTGAGAATTTAAATTTCCAGCCTTACCAATATTCATGCCTTGAAATTTGAAATATTTATTATCTTCGGATAAAGCATATGCTTTTTCAGGAATGAAATACACATTCTTACCAAAAATACTTGCTTTTCCAGTTTTTATTTCTTTTTTTAATTTTATTTCTTCAAAATTTTTATTTTCACTTATTTTTTCTATTGATTTTTCAAATACTTTATGTTCGTTTTTCTTGAATTTTGCTACAAAAAATCCTTGTGTATCTTGATGTTTTGTTTCTAATCGCCACACATCATCTATATTATTTTTAGGTTTATCCATTTCAAATTCTGGTAATAAAGCGAGTTTTTCTTGTGAAAAACCTAGTTCATTTAAAGCAAATTGCACTTGTTCTTCATTTTCTTCTATATTTGTTGTGCAAGTAGAATAAACGAGAGTGCCATTTACTTTTAGTAATCTATAGGCTTCTTTTATTAATTGTTTTTGTAAGGCAACTAAATTTTTTGCTTTTTCTTTAGTCCAAATTTCTTTTACATTTGGATTTTTATCTACAGTGCCCCAACCAGAACAAGGCGGATCTAGTAAGATATGATCAAAAGATTGATCGGCTAGTGGAATTTTTTCACCTGAATAATTACAAGTAATAACATTAAAACACTGCATTAATTCAAGATTTCTTCTTAGATTTGCAAGTCTAGTTGAATTTGGCTCATTTCCAAGAATTGTGTTTTCACTTCCTAACATTGTAGATAACATAGAGGTTTTTGAACCTGGACTAGCACACATATCTAGTATTAACAAACCTTTAGTATTATTATTCTCTTCATTTATATTTTGCATTAATGCAACAGGAGGTAACATTGAAGCTCTATCTTGAATATAGATAAGACCAAAATAATGTGCTAAAGAATTACCAAGCGAAGATGGTTCATGAGTACAACGTCTAGCGAGTGGATAGAAAGTATCATTTTCAAATTCATAGCCTTCAGTTTTTAGCAAATCTTCTATTGCTAAAATATCATTTTCATCATTTTTATGGCTGACAATTCTAAAAGAACGTTTAATTTTTATTTGTGTTTTTAGCATTTTTTTGTTATCTTCCTTTGTGTGATATAAATGCGAATTTATTTAATAATGACTTTATAAAAAATAAGGAAATTGTCCATTATGAAAAAATATTTTTCTTTTATTTTGACAGTAAGTGCTGTGCTTCTTATCTCAACACAAGCTTTTGCGAATGTCAAAACTTATCTTGTTGCACCATTTAAAGTAAATGGCCCTTCTGATTATTCTTATTTAGAGCGTTCAATTCCATCCATGGTTGCTTCACGCTTATTTTGGAGTGGAAAATACGAAACATCTTCTGCGCAAGATAGTTTTGTGAAATCAAAACCAATTGAATCACGCCAAGCTGCTTCAAAAGCTCTTACAAGCCAAAAAACAGACTACCTCTTCTTTGGTACTGTAACAGTTTTAGGTAATGAAGCAAGTGTTGATATGACTGCAATAGACAAACAAGGACAAGTTTGGCAAAATGCAACAAGTGCAAAGGTTGATAACCTTATTACTGAATTACAAAATTTAACAGATAAATTTGCTTCACAAGTATTTAAGAAAAAAATATCTAGCAAACCTGCAACAGGTGGCGAATTTATTGGCAGAGTTCCTACTTCTGGAAGCATTATTGAAGCTGAACAAAATTCACGTTTTGTTTCTTCATCATTCTATTACGAAGATCAAGACACAACTCGTTTAAGAAGCCAATCTCTTCCAATAGCAGCTGTAAGTATGGATATGGCAGACATTGACAATGACGGCATTGAAGAATTTGTTTTTGCTGATTCTGCTAATAATATATTCCTTTATACATGGGATAATGGTACTTTAAAAGCTTTAGCTGAATACAAACTTCCTGGTGGCGTTCGTGCTTTAGCAGTGCGTTTCTTTGAACGTAAAAATAAATTCTATATTGCTTATTCTGGTTTTAGTGAACACGAAGCTAGACCGCTTGGCACTATTTTAGATTTCAACGGAAGCACAATTACAGAAGTTGCTGATCGTATTCCTTATTACTTAAATACTGTTAAACTTCCAAATTCAAACAGAAGATCTTTAATTGCCCAATCATATGATTTACATAAAACTTTTAGAGGTTCTATTTTTGAACTTTTCATTGATGGTAAAAACTATTCTAAAGGACCAAATGTTCCTAACCTCCCTAGTTTAGCAAATGTTTATAACTTTACTTATATTCCATCTGGCGATACTTATAACATTGCAGTTTTAGACAAATTAGAAAAAATATCAGTATTTGCTATTTCAGGAAAAAGACTTTACCAAACTGTTGATTCTTACTCTGGTGGTAATGCTTATATTCGTCTTTTTGGTGGCAAACTTTCAGGTAACGAAGGCGATAACACTTCATACTTCTATGTTCCAATGCGTATGCTTGCACTTGATTTAGATAAAAATAATAAATCTGAATTATTAGCAAATAGACCAATTTCAACTGCTGCATCATTCTTCAAAAACTTTAGAAACTACCCACAAGGTGAAGTTCAAGCTTTTGAATGGGATGATTATACATTAGCTATGTTATGGAAAACAAAAAGAATTAACGGAACTATAGCTGATATTCATGTTGGCGATCCTAATGGTGATAATGTTTTAGATTTAGTTATTACTGTTGTTTCTTATCCTGGTGCTTTAGGATTAGGCGAAAGAAAAACATATATTTCTTTATTCCCACTTGAATTAGAAGAAATTCAATCAGCTCCTGGCGAAAGAAATTAATCTAAATAAAAGATAATAAATAAGCCCATTTCTTATATAAGAAGTGGGCTTTGTTTTTATTTTTTTATATTTAGTATTTTATAATGGCCAAATATTATCTAATATTCGAGTAAGCCAACCTGGTTTTTGCTTATCTGAAATAATACCACTTCCGTAGTATTGAATTTGCGCATCAGCCATATGTGTTGAAAGAATGCTGTTGTCAGGTTGTACATCTCTAGCTCTTACAAGTCCCATAACAACTATATATTGAGTTTCGTTATTTACTCTTGTTTCTCTTGCACCTTCAACCTGCATTAAACCATCTGACATAACTCTCACAACTCTAGCTGCAACTGTGGCTGTGATACTATTAGATCTTTCGGTTGATCCCGAACCATCAAAATCAGAAGTATTTGAAGTAGAAAGCATACTTTCGCCTACTTGACCTGCAAATGGTAGTGACGTCATGCCAAATAAAGCTGAAATACCCATGTCTTGTGTTGATTCTTTTGAAGTAACAGTGCTTGCTTCATTGCTAGCAGTATTGTTTTCAACAATGTTTACAAAAACTATATCACCAACTTGTCTTGCTCTGCCATCTGAATAGAGATCTATTTGATCTATTGGACTATAAAGCGAACCAGGATTAGAATATGTTGGTTCTGGTTCTGCATAGGCTACAGGTTGAGCTACTGGCATTACTGGACTTGGTTTTTCCTTTGCTGCTGTACATGCTGTCATCATACAGATTGACATAAGTAGAAGAATTTGTTTTGTTTTCATTGTTTATTACCCTATTTTTTTTACTGAATCAAAATTGTTTGATTATCTATAATCATACCAAATACAACTTTTTTACTTTGTGTATTTCTTACATTAATAACATCACCAAGTGAACCATCTTGCATAGCCTCGCCTTGTTGTGTAATATTAATGCTTCCTCGCCTGTATTGAATTTTTATAAGTTGCCCTTTTCTAATGGCTGTAAGTGGACTAAGGTCAGTAGATAAAATAACTTCATCAGCACCAATAGGTCTTGTTACTTGCCAAGGGCCTCCTTTGCCATCCCAAATATCTCCACGAATGTGAGCTATGTTTTTTGTTATGTAAGTTATATTATCTGGATTTAAAACATCGCCTTTATTGAATGGCCTAATTGGTACAGGTAAATCTTTCCACAAATTTAAGAAAACAGAACCTGTATATTTTTTAACTTCGCTATTGTCTAATTCTTTAACTACAATTTTAAGAGAGATTCTGCCCGCTTTTAAGTCTATAGGCTCTAATTCGATTCTTTGCCCTTTTTTAGGAAGAAAGATGTATTTTGGAACTCTATAATCAATTAATTCTCCACGACCCTCAGATTGGGCGAGAAATGAAATTTGTGGATGAAGCTCTTTTTCAATGTATCGCATTATATCAACATCGCGTAATAATTCACCTTTTTTTGAATTGCGAGAGAATCTGGCAATAAAAGATATTGTGCACTCTCTCCTAATACATAATAAAGTGATTCTTCTAATTTCTTTTTTGAAATTTGAAAAGCTTTGCCTTCAATTTGTGGAGCAGCAAAAAGTTGAATTTTTTTAAATTCATTCCAAGTTTCTGGAGCAATATTTCCAAGTGGTTGAGCAATGTCACCTAAGGTGACAATGTCATTATCTACAACAACAGAATCGTGTATCTTGATTCTCCATTCATTTGAATAGGCATTTGCTACTGAAATGAGTCCAAGAAAGAAGAACACAACTACGAAATGTAATATATAAGATTTTATTTTTTGCATTCTTCTTTCCTTATTTTAATTTTTTGTTTTGACACTTTGTGCATAAAAAACTTGCTAGTAAAAAATGTCTTTACACTAATTTTTATTTATTAATTACGTTTCAATTGTACTGCTGTTTGCAGCATAGTGACTTAAAACTATTTGTTTTGGCACTTTGTGCACAAAACCTCGCTTGCAAGAAAGATGCTTCTTGCTTCGCTCGCTGAAGTATTTGTTCACTACGTTCACATGAGTTACTTACTAATTACGTTTTAACTGTACTGCTGTTTGTAACATTGTGTCAGAAGTTTGAATTGATTTTGAGTTCATTTCATAAGCACGTTGGCCAGCAATCATATTTACCATTTCGTCAACAACTTCAACATTAGATAATTCTAAGAATGACTGGGCTAATGTTCCAACATTAAGCTCGCCAGGCACACCTTCAACAGGATCACCAGATGCATTTGTCGGTGTATAAAGATTTCTACCTCTTGCATCTAAACCAGCTGAATTGATGAAAGTATAAAGTGGTATATCTGAAGTTGCTATTTCTTCACCCTCTGAATCAATACAAGAAATAACACCATTTTCAGAAATGGAAAGCGATCTTGTTTCAGCTGGAACAGAAAATTCTGGCTGTAAAACATAACCATTTGCAGTTACAATAGTACCCTCAGAATTGAGTTTGAAAGCACCAGCTCTTGTATACATAAGCTGATCGCCAACAGCAACTTGAAAGAAACCATCGCCTTCAATAGCCACATCTAAAGGATTACCTGTGTTTTGGAAATCACCTTGTGTGAAAAATTTATGCACAGAAACAGCTCTAGCACCCATACCAACTTGCATTCCTACTGGAACATAGTTTTCACCTTCAGTGGTTGAACCTGCAATACGCATTGTTTGATACATTAAATCTTCAAATTCTGCCCTACTTTTCTTGAAAGATGCAGTGTTGACGTTAGCTAAGTTGTTTGAAATAACGTCGATATTTAATTGCTGGGCTACCATTCCTGATGCGCCAGTCCAAAGAGATCTCATCATAATATATGCTCCTTACATTTAGTTTTTATTTGTAAAAATAGATGGGTTTATTATATTTTTATTTACTAACTACGTTCATACTACTTAGGTCTTCCAACCCTTGTAATTACTTCACGATCCAATGTGTCAGCTGTTTGCATAACTTTTGAATTTGCTTCGAATGTTCTTTGCACTTCAATCATTTTCACCATTTCAGTGACAACATTGATATTAGATTTTTCTAAAGATCCCTGATTTACAACTAAACCATTTTCATATGGATCTACTTCTGTACCTACTGCACCCTCACGAAGTTGATACATATTCATACCGAGTTTTTCTAATTCAAGTGATGGATCTTCGTATGCTGTTATCTGAAATTCACCTATTTCAACATTATCAGCAAAAATTCTGCCGTCTTGCGAAATATTTATAGAAGTAGTTCCCTCAGGAATAACAATTCTTCCTGCTGTACCTAAAACAGGATAACCTTGCTGGTTAATAAGAGTACCGTCAGCACTTTGACTAAAAGAACCATTTCTTGACAAAAAAGTACCTTGAGGAGTTTCAATATTAAAGAAACCATTACCTGCTAAACCAACATCAAGTGGATTATTTGTCTGCTCAAGTGCGCCTTGAGTAAAATCTGTTTTTGAAACAGCAGGTCTTACCCTTGCTAATAAATGAGCTTCTGGAAATAATGGCCTTGAACGCAAGTTTGAAAGTGGCTCTCTAATGATATCATGCGCAAAAAGAATCATTGTGTCTTTAAATGCAAGTTTATCATTCTTGTAGCCATTTGTATTTGCGTTTGCAAGGTTATTTGTGATTGTTGCAAGCCTGTGCTCTGCACTTAAAGCTCCATACAAACCGGTAAATACACCATTTTGCATATTAACTCCTCTCAAGTAGATGTTATAGTCTGGTCGAATAAGCTGTGAATCGCTGATCTACTTGCTTGAATGGTATAATGCAATTCCTGTGCCAAAAATTAAGTCTTTAATTTGACAGTAGATTTTATTTTTTTAAAGTAAATTAAGGATTTATACTTGTTAACAATATATACTTTTCTTTTTTTTAGCTATTAGAGCCAATTTAATATTGTCAAAAAATAATGGCACAGCTTTTGCAATATAGCTTATGTCATCAAAACATATTTTGACACTACTAAATTGGAGAAGACTTATGGAAACAACAAAAACAAATTTCTTAGATAATTTTGTAAACAAAGCAAAATCACTTTGGGCAAACACAAGCTCTAATCAACGTATACTCTTACTTGCTGTAGCTGGTATTGTTACGATTGCTTTTGTTTTATTTGTTTTATGGGTAAATAAACCTGTATATAAAGTTCTCTATTCTGATTTAGCACAAGAAGATGCGAATAAAGTTGTGACCTATTTAGAAGAAAATAATGTTTCATACGAACTTCTAAACGAAGGTACAACAATCACTGTTCCTGAAAATTCTGTATACGACTTAAGATTAAAAGTTGCTGGCGAAGGTAATTTAGTAGGTGCTGGAGTTGGCTTTGAAATTTTTGATGAAGTAAAAGTAGGTCAAACAGAATTTGTTCAAAAAATCAATTATCAACGTGCTCTACAAGGCGAATTAGCTCGTACTCTTGCAGAACTTCCAAATGTTGAATCTGCTAGAGTGCACTTAGTTATTCCAGAAAGATCACTCTTTATTGAAGAACAACAACCTCCTTCAGCTTCAGTAGTCTTAAAGCTCGAAAATTCATCAGTAAAAATGTCACCAAGTGAAGTTCAAGGTGTTGTAAATCTTATGACAATGTCAATCGAAGGTTTAGACAAACATCATGTTTCAATAACTGATTCAGCTGGTAATTCTATTTATGCACCTGAAGAAGAAGGCTTTACAGCGAATAATACACAATTAGAATACCGTATGCGTTTTGAAAAAATACTTGAAAGAAGAATTAGCGAATTACTCACTCCAATCTTAGGTGCAGGAAAATCAATAGCAAAAGTAAGTGCTGAACTAGATTATAGCCAACGTACTTTTAGAAAACAAAGCTTTGATCCAGAAAGTCAAGTAGTGCGTTCTGAACAAAGAAGTGAAGAAACACAAACAGGACAAGCAAATTTAGAAGCTGGTTCACCGGATGCTAATTTTAGAGGCGATGGCTTAAACAATTCTTTATCAAGCCAATCAGGTCAAAGAGAAAGCCGTACAACTAACTATGAAATTAATAGCATTGAAGAAAATGTGATTGGCCAAATGGGTTCTGTGAACAGGCTTACTATAGCAGTTGCAATTGATGGAACATATGTAAAAGACGAAGAAGGCACAATGACCTATGTTCCTCGTAGCGAACAAGAACTCACAAGAATACGCCAATTAGTTGCTAATGCTGTTGGGGTTGACAGCATGAGGGGTGATACTATAGAAGTAAGTAATATAGCTTTTGACGAAACAAGCACTAATATGGAAGCAGATACAACAGAACTTCTTGTTGATTTTGCAAACAGAATGATAAAAACCATTCTTACAGCTCTTTTAGTTTTCTTCTTCATTATGTTTGTGTTACGCCCAATTATTATGAGCATTATCCGTCCTAGAGTTGAATCAGGTGAAATTCTTGAAGGCTTAGAAGGTTTACCAGCAGCAGAAGAACAATACGCTCTTTTTGAAGAGCAAGAACAAGAAGCAAGAAAAGCTGCTACAGCAGCTCAAATGTCACAACAAATGCTTGCTGAAGCCGCACTTTATTCAATAGACGAAAGCCTTTCACTAGACGATATCAAAGCAAAAGCTTTACAACTTGCAGAAAGAAATATGGAATTAACAATTTCAATAGTTAGGGAATGGATCAATGAGCCAAAAGCCAAAGCTGCCTAGTACTATAGGACAATCGCAAACACCAAGTCTCTCTTCATCAAGAGAAGTAGCTATAAAAACACATGAAACAATACAAAGACTAGAGGCTCTTAAAGTTCAAGTTCTTGAAAGAGCACAAAAACATCTAGATATTAGCCTTTATATTATTCGTGAATGGTTAAAGTAAAAAATAGTAAATAGAGTTGAATTATTAGCTCTATTTACTATTTTATTTGCATAAGAGAAAGCTTGCAAACATTCTGTTAAAATAGTATAAATCTATCTATAAATGAACAATTAACTGCTCTTTTTTTGAGTAAATAAATTTTTATAAGTGAGTTTTTTTATGTTACAATACCCTCAAATTGATACAGTAGCTATTGCTTTTGGCCCTATACAAGTTCATTGGTATGGCCTTATGTATGTGTTTGCTTTTTTAGTTGGCTGGCTTTTAGCTCGTTATAGAGCTTCAAAAAAAGGCTCTGGTTGGACAGTAGATAATGTTGACGATTTAGCAACAGTAGCTATGATTGGTGTTATATTAGGTGGACGTTTAGGATATGTTTTATTCTATGACCTTGCTTATTATCTAAATGCACCTCTTGAAATATTTTATGTGTGGAATGGCGGCATGTCCTTTCATGGCGGCTTGCTTGGTGTTATGCTCGCTCTTCTTTATTTTTCAATCAGCTCAAAAAGAAGATATCTTAACACACTAGACTTTATTGCACCTGTAATTGCACCTGGCTTATTTTTTGGTAGAATAGGAAATTTTATTAATGCCGAACTCTGGGGTAAGGTAAGCGATTCACCTTTTGCAATGGTTTTTCCTAATGCAGGTTTAAGTGCAAGACATCCTACTCAGCTTTACGAGGCTTTTCTTGAAGGTCTTGTCTTGTTTTTTGTTTTATGGTTTTATTCTTCAAAAGAAAGAAACGAAGGTGCAGTTGCTGGTATGTTCGCTATGCTTTATTCTGTATTTCGTTTTACTTGCGAATTTTTCAGAGAACCAGACGCTCACATTGGCTACCTTTTTTCAGACTGGTTCACAATGGGAATGGCTCTTTCAATTCCATTATTTCTTGTTGGTTTATTTCTTTATGTATACTCTTTTTACAAAAGTAAGAATCCAACACGAGATAAAGTTGTTTTAGATGATGGAACTGTTCTTTATATTAAAAGATAAAATTTAATAATTTTTATTATAGGTGCAATGTTTCTTTAAACTTGCACTTATTTTTTTATATTTTGTATGTGTCTATAGCTCAGTTGGATAGAGCATTGGCCTCCGAAGCCAAAGGTGGTGAGTTCAATTCTCACTAGGCACACCATTTTTTGTTTCACGTGAAACTTAATTTAAGTGGGTAATGCTATTTATAGTATTACCCTTTTGTCTTAAATAAATGTAAAATTGTTTCACGTGAAACTTAATTTTTGATATGTTTTTAGTTAAAAGCTCTATTGTTTCACGTGAAACTTAATTGAACAAAGCAAAAAAAATAAGGCGTCGATAGAAGACGCCTTTGATTTAAATCTTTTTTTAGGTGTTTGTTTTATTGTTTTCCGTAATAGTCTTTGCAATATTCTTCAACAGAAGAATAGCCTAAGTCCATAAGGTGTAATGGTAGTTCTTGTACAATTTGAAAAATTCTGCTTGGATCGATAAAGTTTGCTGTTCCTATTTGTACAGCAGAAGCTCCAAGTAATAAGAATTCTAAAACATCTGTTGTATTTGTTATTCCACCAATTCCCATAATAGGAAGTGAAACAGCTTTTCTTGCTTCGTAAAGGCAACGTAAAGCAATAGGTTTTAATGCTGGGCCTGAAAAGCCACCTATCACGTTTGCAAGGATAGGTTTTCTTTTTCTAATATCAACAGCCATACCTGGTAAGGTGTTGATAAGGGATATAGCATCTGCGCCTGCATCTTCAACCGCTTTTGCAATTTGAGCAACTGAGGTAACGTTTGGTGTGAGTTTAATAATTACAGGAAGATTAGGAGCTGCTTTTTTTACTGTTTCTGTCACTGTTGCAGCTAGTTTTGGATCTTGCCCAAAAAGCACGCCGCCTTCTTTTACATTAGGGCATGAGATGTTTACTTCAATTCCACTTATGCCTTCTGCTTTGTCTATAATGCCAGCTAAAGAAGCAAAGTCGTCAAGTGAAGTTGCATACATATTTGCAATAATAGGCACTTCAGTAAAAGGTAAGCTAGGAAGAATGTTTTCTATAAAGTTGTCGATACCGTCGTTTTGAAGTCCGATAGCATTTAACATTCCGCAAGGGGTTTCTACTATTCTAGGAAGTGGGTTGCCTTCACGTGCTTTCAAAGAAAGGCCTTTTACAACTATTCCACCTAATGATGTGATGTCACCATAGGGTGAAAATTCTGGGCCATTGCCAAATGTGCCAGAAGCTGTGAGTATAGGATTTTTGAAACATAGTTCTTTTGAACCAGTTAAGAACTTAACTTCTGTATTGATTTTTTGAGTGGATTGGTTTTGCATTTTGTTCTCTTATAGTTCTAAATGGTTTGCCCAAAACACAGGGCCTTTTGTGCATGTTTGAATTGGAAGACCGGCTTTTGCTTTGTCAGGCCATTCTTGATTTGTTTTTGCAACGCAACCAAGGCAAGCACCAATACCACAAGCCATTTTATTTTCGAGAGAAAGTTGAGTTCTGATAGAATGTTCTTGTGCTATTTTTCCTACATATTGTAAAAAAGGCATAGGCCCGCAAGCTAAAATAAGGCCATTTTCTTTTTTGTATTCTAACATTCTTTCTTTGATTTCTTTTTGAAAAAGAGCAAGATCTTCTTTGTTTTTCTCATGGAAAAGTTCAACTTCAATGTGTTGAGCAATGGTTTCAAGTGGATAATATGACTGTTCTAATCTGTGGCCAAACATCATGTGGAGGTTAGCAGGTTTTGGGTGTTTGTCTAAGTAGCCACAAAATGGAATGAGACCTATGCCACCTGCTAAAAGAAGAGTTGGAGTATTGTCTTCAATGGCAAAGCCATTACCAAGAGGACCCCAAACAACAACATTGTCGCCTGGTTTTAATTTAGTTAGCATATTTGTTCCTTTTCCTACTGATTGGAAAAAAAGAACAAGGCCTTGATTTGTGACGCGGGCTATTGAAAATGGTCTTGCCCATAAAACTTCGTCATTCCAATCGCTAGGGCGAATCATAACAAATTGCCCTGCTTTCCAGTTGTCCCATGCTGGAGCATGTTCTGCGTATGGTTTTGGAAGTTCAAGAGTTAGTGCGTAAAAAGAAGTTTTTTTGTCTATAATATTGCCAATAGACGCACTTCCAGAAGGGACAATGTCAGAGACTTTTAATTCAAGTCTCAAAGTTGTTGCTTGTTCATTCATGTGAATCTCGCTCGTTTATTTATAAAAATATGTTAAAAATAATATAGTCGTTTTTTTCAGTCAAGCAAGTACTTTATGAGCAAAAAAAAGATTTTTTTCGCTTAAAATAGATTCAAAAATTTAAAATCGAATAAATAGCAGTTGATAAGTATATACTATTTGTGTAGAATTTGTATAGTTTGACAGAATTTATTTTGTAAAACAAATGGCTATTAAAGTCATTTTAAAATGAACTAAGGTATTTATGAAATCATTTATAAAAATAAATTTAACCCTTGATGGCGAAGATCGTGATGGTTTTGCATTAGGCATGGGTAGAGTAGAGCTTTTGAAGAATATAGATGAGCTTGGTTCTCTACGAAAATCTGCTGAACATCTTGGAATTTCTTACCGTTCTGCTTGGGGTAAGATTAAAAGAGCTGAGGAATACTTAGGTATACAGCTTGTTGAAAAACATGGTTCAAGACGTGGTGGTTCAAAATTAACTGAAGAAGGCAAAAAACTTGTAATTGCATTTGAAAATGTGTATGCAAGTCTTATGAAATTTGCAGAAATTGAAGTGGATAAACACTTTGCGGAATTTAAAAAAAATGTCAAATAAAACAAATGCTGTAAACAGCACAAGGCAGAGTATACTTTCTGTTTTAAACGCGAAAGATAAAACCTTACCGTCAGCTCTAGAATATTGCTTCAACAATGCTACACATAGCGAACAAGAAAGAGCCTACATAACAAATGTAACACATCAAATCTATCGTTATAAATTACGTTACGAAGCTTTGATACGCTTGTATTGTCATAAGGCTGATGCTTTATCAGAAAATGCATATAATATTCTTTTGCTTGCATTGTGCGAAATGTATAGTATGCAAAGCATTCCTTTACATGCAGCTATAAACGAAGCAACACAAATAGCAAAAACATATGCAAAAAATGAAGTAGCTTTAATTAATGCTGTGCTTAGGAAAGTAGATAAAGTCTTTCCAAATAAAGAGCTTGATAAAAACAAGTACATGAAAGAGTTAAAATTTATTTATCCTAAGAAAACACTTTTAGAATTACAAGCTACTTACGAGTCTTTGCCTAGCTTTGTTTTAGATATTTTGCGTAAACAATATGGTAAAGAATTTTGTGAAAAATATCTTGCTACCTTGAACGATATTCCATGGTATAGCTACAGATTTAATAGCATGAAAGAAGGCTGGCAAGAAAAAAGAGACTTGCTTGCACAAAGCACTGTGATGAACAGAAATTTTGCTTTTTCTGGTTATGCTGCTTCTAGCGGACAAAAAAATGCAAAAACTATGTTTGAAGAAGGTTTGCTTTCTTACCAGGGGGCAAGTTCTCAAATTGCTGTTCAAAAGATAGCAGAATTTTTAGAAAAAAATGGAAAAAAAGATATAAAAATTTGGGATTGCTGTGCAGGTGTAGGCGGAAAAAGTCTTGCATTAGCAGAACAAGGTTATACTATCGCACTTGCGTCTGACACAAGCAATAACAGAATAGCTGTTTTACAAGAACAAGTAAAAAGACTAGGCTTAGCAGAGATAAAAAGCATAGTTTCTGACATGCGTGATATTGCGCCTGAAAATGTAGATTGTATTCTTTTAGACGCACCTTGTTCGGGTATAGGCACATTATGTGCTAATCCTGATTTAAGATATAAAATAACAAAGAAAAACATGCTTGAAATTATAGCTCTACAAAAAGAATTGCTTACTTTTGCTTTAGACAGAGTTAATGTTGGTGCTTATGTCTGTTATATAACATGTTCGTTAAACAAAAAAGAAAATGAAGAACTTGTGCAAGAATGTATTGAATCAAAAGATGTTGAAATAGTGCTTGATGAATACATTATGCCAGAGGTTTGCGGTGCAGATAGTTTATATTTGTGCATAATTAAAAAGAAGTAGATATTTATGAAGTGTAGTATTATTGGTGGTGGTTTGGCTGGGTGTGAAATTGCATTGACTTTGGCAAATTCAGGTATTGAAGTAACTCTATACGACATGAAGCCGTCGAATTTTTCGCCAGCACACAAGTCGCCTTATTTGGCAGAACTTGTATGTTCTAATTCTTTAAGATCTGACGACGCTCTTAGTTCTGGCGTAGGTCTATTAAAAGAAGAAATGCGTTTGCTTGAAAGCCCATTATTAAGAATTGCTGACAGGGTAAAAGTTCCAGCTGGAAAGGCTTTGGCTGTTGATAGAGAGCTTTTTGCAAAAGAAGTCACAAAAGAAGTAAGAGAGCATGTATATATAAATTACATAGAAAAAGAAATAAAATCTATTGAAGAAATTTCTTATTCAGAGGAAGAATTACTTATTGTTGCTGCTGGCCCACTTGCAAGTGAAGAACTTGTTGAAAGCTTAAAGCAGTATATAGATTCCTCAAAACTCTATTTTTATGACGCAATAGCGCCAATTATTTCTGCTTCAAGCGTGGATTTAGAAAATGCTTTTTATGGTTCTCGTTATGGGCATGAAAACCCAGACGAAGAAGACGATAAAGATTACCTCAACTGCCCAATGAACAAAGAAGAATACCATGAATTTTGGAAGGCTTTAGTTGAGGGTGAAAGAGTTCCATCGCATGACTTTGAAAAGGAAATACACTTTGAAGGTTGCATGCCAATAGAAGCTCTAGCCGATAGAGGCGAGAAAACACTTTGTTTTGGTTCGTTAAAGCCAGTTGGTTTTATTGATCCAAAAACAGGTTCAAGGCCTTGGGCTTTATTGCAATTAAGAAAAGAGAATGTAGAAGGTTCTTCATTTAATCTTGTTGGTTGTCAAACAAAACTAAAGTATAAAGAGCAGGACAGAATTTTTAGGCTCATTCCAGCGTTAAAAAATGTAGAATTTTTACGTTATGGTTCTGTGCACAGAAATACTTATGTAAATGCCCCTAAAACGCTTGCAAAGGACATGTCGCTACTAAAAGAGAAAAATATCTTCTTAGTAGGGCAAATAACAGGCGTAGAAGGCTATGTTGAGTCTATTGCCTCAGCCTTGTGGTTAGGCAAGCTCTTGATAGCAAGAACAAGGGGAGTTGACTTGAAACAGCCCCCATTAGAAAGTGCCTTAGGTGCTTTATTAAATCATTTACAAGTTGAAGTTAAAAACTTTCAACCCTCTAACGCACATTTTGGACTTATGCCAGAACTTGGCATGAGAGCAAAGAAAAAAGAAAGAAAACCACTTCTTGCACAAAGAGGAAGAAAAGCCTTTGAATCATGGCTTAGCGACACTTCGCTCTAATTCATTCTTTATCTAATCGAAAGCATGATAAAAAGTGAACAAGGCGAACAAAGGCTTTAGCAAGACTATGCTATAAAAAAATAATAAAATAAATGAGTTAAAATACAATAAATAAAAAAGAAATGCCAAAAAATACAATGAAAGTAGCAAAAAAGCCTTATTAGCACTCAAAAAAAGCAAGAAATCGCTAAATATAACAAGTGATTAAAATACTGATATACTATTTTTTTTATTGCACATGTTGATAAAATGTGTTCTAATAAAATATAATGTATAAAGTAAGGAGTTTGTAATATGAATATTATGT
>CAYJHN010000027.1:0-7061 GCA_964369985.1 uncultured Desulfovibrionaceae bacterium
TAATCTGAAAAGTTAAGTTTTATTAAAAATTAATATGAACTCTTTTTTTTAAAATTAATTTAAAAAAGACTTGACAGATTATGAACTTTTCTTTTATGCTTTTTTTAAGCAATTAAATTGATTGCACAAACAATATTCAAGGTACACAAATGAAACTTCAAACTTCATACACAAATCTAACTAATACAAAAGCTTCAGTATTTTATTTTAGCTTTTATTTTATGCAGTCCTGTGGTATGGAGTGTTGTTGTTGAGTACTTAACTAATTAGTAACAAACAAAACTTCAAGACCGCAGGCTTTTTTGCTAGCGGTCTTTTTTTTGAAGATTTTTAGCAAAAAGCAGCGTTCTTGCAAAAAAGGAGTTCGACATGAATCTTGGTAAGCAAAAACGTCTTAGTAGAATTATTTCTCAAGAAAGTAACAATTCTATTATTATCCCTTTAGATCACGGTATGACTATTGGTTCAGTGCATGGTATTGAAAATATACAAGATACTGTGAGTGATATGGTAGAGGGCAATGCAAATGCCTTGCTTATGCACAAAGGTTTGGTGCGCAATTCAGATCTTTGCAATAAACATCAAGACACTGGACTTATTCTTCATCTTTCTGCTTCAACTTCTATGTCTGTGTATTCAAACACAAAAGCCATTGTTGCAAAGGTTGAAGAAGGCCTTATGTATGGTGCTGATGCTGTTTCAATACATGTAAATATTGGTGATGAGCACGAAGCAAAAATGTTAGAAGATGCTGGAAACATTGCAGAAGCTTGCGAAAGATGGGGCATGCCTCTTTTGATGATGCTTTACGGACGTGGGCCAAAAATCCCAAATCAATACGATCCACAAATCATTGGACACTGTGCAAGACTTGGTGCAGAATTAGGAGCAGATTTAGTAAAAGTTGCTTACACTGGCGATATAGAGTCTTTCTCAAAAGTAGTTGAAGGCTGCTGCGTGCCTGTGGTGATTGCTGGCGGCGAAAGAATGGATAGCGACAGAGATATTTTGCAAATGGCACACGATTCACTACTTGCTGGCGGAAAAGGGCTTTCTATAGGCAGAAATGTGTTCCAGCATAGAGATAGAGTAGCTTTAATGCATGCTTTAAATGCGATAGTCCACAAAAAATCTTCAGTTGATCAAGCCTTAGAAATAATGAAAATAAAATCTCAAAAATCAGCTATAGCAGCATAATTGGAAATACAAATGCCTAAAATTTATTACCGTTCTATACCTTATGTAAAAGAAGATATTGTTTTAGCCTTAGAATCTGGAATCGACGGCCTTATTGTTGAGGAAAAACATGTAGAAAAAACCTCACAACTTGCAAGAATTGATGTTATTTCTGACAAAAATTATCCTCTTGTTCAAATGAATAATAAGGCTGACGAGGAAGAAATTTGTGCTCGATTATTAAATGGAGAAAAAATAATTGTAGCAGAGGGCTGGGAAATTATTCCAGTAGAAAACCTTTTAGCAAACACAAAAGCTGTCACTTTAGAAGTAAAAAATGTTTCAGAAGCAAAACTTGCTTTTGGCATTTTAGAGTGCGGAGTTGAAAGTGTGGTTGTGAATGAAAAAGGCATTGAGCAAATCAAAGAAATAGTAGATGAATGTAAGCAAAATCAAGCTGAAGAGCCACTTGAAGAAGCTGAAATTATTGAAATTTCACCAGTTGGTTTAGGGCATAGAGTGTGCGTAGATACTTTGTCTATTTTTAAACGCGGACAGGGTATGTTAGTGGGTAATTCATCGGCTTTTACTTTTTTAGTGCATGCTGAAACAGAATCAAATGAATATGTTGCAGCAAGGCCATTTAGGGTGAATGCTGGTGCTGTGCATGCCTATGTGCGTTTAGCAAATAACAAAACTTGTTATTTAGAAGAATTGCGTGCTGGTGACGAAATTTTGGCAGTGCATGCAGATAAAAGCACTTCTTTAGTGACTGTTGGTAGAGTAAAAATAGAAGTTCGCCCTATGCTTAAAATAGTAGCAAAAGTGAATGATGTAGTTGGAGCTGTTTTTTTACAAAATGCTGAAACTATAAGGTTGACTCAAGCTAATTCACAGCCTATTTCAGTAGTAGAACTTAAAGTTGGCGATAAAGTGCTATGCAGACAAGATGTTGCAGGTAGGCATTTTGGTATGGCTGTTTCAGAAGAAATCAAAGAATTATAAAGGCTGGGCTTGCTATGAATACGAATTCTACTCTTGATTTTTCAAATTGGAAAAAAGAAGATTTAGAAACTTTACAAAAAGAAAGAGCAAATATTAATGCTATTGATAAAAAACTCTTAAAACTCCTTAACTCAAGAGCGAAATCGAGTTTTACTATAGGTTCATTGAAGAAAAAAGTTTCAAAAAATGCTAAGATTTTTGACGCAAAACGCGAAAAAGAACTTTTAGAAAAATTATATGCATTAAATATTGAGCAAGATGGAATATTGTCAAATTTACATGTGCAAAGCATATGGCGTGAAATTCTCTCATCTTCACGAGCATTGCAAGGCACTTTTTCTCTAGCATTTTTAGGGCCTGAGGGTACTTTTTCTTATTTTGCTGCAAAAGAATTTATGGGCGAAGCCTCAAATTTTATTGCCTGTGCGGATTTTTATGAAATTTTTGAAAAAGTAGAAAATGGCACTTGCTCACTTGGTATTGTGCCGCTTGAAAATTCACTTTATGGCACTATTGGTACCTGTTTTGATTTATTTGCAAAATTTGATGTAAGTATTGAAGCTGAATACTATTCACGCATAAATTTAAATCTATTATCAAAAGAAGATTCACTACTTTCTATTAAAAAAATCTACTCGCACGCCCAACCTGTAGGCCAATCTTCTGAATGGTTGCGAGCAAATATGCCACATGCAGAAATACTTACAGTGGATTCTTCTGCTCTTGCTGCTACCTTAGCACAAGAAGAAGAGGGCAGTGCGGCTATTGGGCATTTGAAATTAAGTGAAAATTTCGCATTGAATGTTTTAGCTGTATCAATTGAAAATGACAAAAGAAATTGGACTAGATTTGCCCTTATTACTCAAAGAAACAAGGAAGAAAAATCCTTAGCTTCAAAAGAAGTGCAAAAGAAATTAAAAAGCGAAAAAGCAAATAAAGAGCAAAAAAATATTAAAAGCTCGCTGCTTTTTACTTTACAAAATAAAGTTGGTTCTTTAGCCGACATTCTTGCCGCTTTTGCACAAGCAAATGTGAACTTACAAAAGCTTGAATCTCGCCCTATGCCAAGTGAAACATGGAAATACCTCTTTTTTGCTGACCTTGAGTGTGACATATATGCAGAGGAACATAAATCACTTGTAAAAAAATTAAAACAACTCTCTTCTTCACTCACAATACTTGGTTCATACCCAGCAGATGAAGAACAAAAGCATACAATATAAAGGAATAAAATGAAAGTCTTACACGCACCACGATCTAAATCACTTTCTCATCGTATATTAATTTCAGCAGCTCTTTGCGCGGGAGAATCTAAAGTATATAACCTACTTGACTGTGACGATACAAGAAAAACTATGGCTGTACTCACAAAAGCAGGTGCAAAATTTACATCACTTTCAAAAAATGAGGAAGAATTTAAAGACTTTCTTGTGCAAGGTATGGGAGAAAATGCTAAAGGTGGCAACAGCTTAGATGAAAGCACTGAAGCATATATTGGCGAATCTGGAACTTCAGGCCGTCTTCTTACAGCTATTTTATCTCAAGGCTCTGGCTATTTTAAATTGTGTGGCGCACCAAGAATGCACGAAAGACCAATGGCATCATTAGTAAATGCTTTAAGAAGTATTGGTGCAGAAATAACAGCAGAAAAAGAAGGCTATGCTCCTCTTTATATACATGCTCAAAAACTCAAAGGCGGAAAATGCGAAATTGCATTAGACGAATCTAGCCAATATCTTTCAGGCTTGCTTTTATTAGCTCCACTTTGTGAAGATGGCTTGTCTCTTATTCCTGTAGGCTCAAAAGCTGTTTCATGGCCTTATGTAGCTCTTACTTTACAAACTATGCAAGAATACGGTATAAAATTTGAAATCACACATTTGGCTGACAATAGTAGAGTGGAAGATTGGAAAGAAAGAAGTGAAATAGCTCCTCATTCTATTTGTATTAAAGTAGAAAAAAATAAATATAAAACAGGTTCTTATACCGTAGAAGGCGACTGGTCAGGGGCTTCGTATTTATTGGCAGCTGGTGCACTTGGCAAGGAAGCTGTAAAGGTTTTGGATTTAAATATTCATTCTGCTCAGGCAGATAGAGCTTTATTGTCTATTCTTGAAAAAATGAAGGCAAAAATTCAAATTAATGAAGATTGCGTGATTGTTGAACCCTCTTCACTTGAAGGTATAGATGTTGATATGAATGCCTGCCCTGATATTGTGCCGACTGTTGCCGTGTTAGCGGCTTGTGCAAAGGGTATTACGCGAATCACAAATGTGCCACATCTTCGCGTAAAGGAAAGCGATAGAATTTTTTCTGTGCTCTCTGAATTAAAGAAGGTGGGTATTAAATTTGAAGAATTAGCAGACGGTATGATTATATATGGTAATGGTTCAATGCCTGAAATAACAGAAGAAATTCAATTTTCTGCACACAATGATCATAGAATAGCTATGTCTATGTCATTGTTTGGCTTGCATGGTGCAAAGCTTAGTTTTGACGATAAAAAAGTAGTAAATAAATCTTTCCCAGAATTTTGGAATGTCTTAGATACGCTTTTGGCATAATTTGGGATTATAAGGAAAAATATGAAATACACTCTTTTTGGTGAATCGCATGGTTCGCATATTGGTATAGTTTTAGAAAATGTGCCTGCTGGTTTAGCCTTAGATATGCAAGAAATTCAAAAAGATATGCAAAGGCGTTCGGCTAAGGCTTTAGCATCAATTAGCACAGCAAGGCATGAAAAGGACGAAGTTAATATTATAAGCGGTGTTTTTAATGGCTATACAACGGGTATGCCGATTTGTGCCCTTATTGAAAACACTTCAGCACGCTCAAAAGACTATGACGACACACGTTTTTACGCACGTCCTAGCCATGCGGACTATGCTGCACACATGCGTTATAACGGCTTTAACGACTTTCGTGGTGGCGGCCATTTTTCAGGCAGGCTTACAGCTTCGCATGTTTTTGCTGGTGCTGTAGCAAAGCAAGAGCTTGCAAAACATAATATATACTTTTACGCACGAGTGCGTGAAATTTACGGTATTGCAGATAGAGAGCTTGATAAAGCTTTATTAAATCAAGAAGATATCTCTGCTTTAAAAAATATAGCTTTGCAAAATTTCCCTACTCTTTCTAAGGAGCAAGGAGAAAAAATGCAAGAAGCTATTTTAGAAGCCAGAAAGGATTTAGACGCACTTGGCGGAATTATTGAATGTTTTGTGCTTGGCTTAGATGCTGGCTATGGTTCGCCATCGTATAACGAAAATTTAGAGGGCATACTTGCAAATGCGATGTTTAGTATTCCAGCTGTTAAGGGTATAGAATTTGGCACTGGTTTTGAATTAGCAAGAATGAAGTCTTCTGAAGCAAACGATGCTTTTTATGCTGATGAGAATAAAAAAGTGTATTCAAAAACAAATCATAATGGCGGAATAAATGGCGGTATTTCAAATGGAATGGCGATAAATTTTTCTGTTGTAATAAAACCAACTCCTTCAATTTATAAAAAACAAAATACCATAGATATGCGAGATAATTCAGAAGTTGAATTAGAAATTAAAGGCAGGCACGATCCTTGCGTTGTGCCAAGAACAGTAGTCGTTGTAGAAGCAGCTGCAGCTCTTGCTATTTCGACTTTATTTGAGAAAAAACATGGCTAATATAGTTTTGATTGGTATGCCTGGCTCTGGCAAAACAAGTATAGGAAAATGCGTTGCAAGTAAGCTTTCAATGCCCTTTATTGACATAGATAAAATGGTAGTTGATATGGTGAAAATGCCAATCACAGACATTTTTGAACTTGAGGGTGAAGAAAAATTTAGAAAATACGAAACTCTTTGCACTGCAAAGGCTGTAGAAAATAAAAATACAGTTATTTCATGTGGTGGCGGAATAATTCTCAAAGAAGAAAATATGAATTATTTAAGAAAAGAGGGCACTATTTTCTTTCTTGACCGCCCTTTAGCGCATATTATGCAAAGTTCTAACCTTGCCGATAGGCCACTAGTACAAAACAATGCGGAAAAGTTGGAATTGCTTTATCATCAACGTATTGAACTTTATAGAAAATATGCCATGCATATTATTGAAAATAACTCTACTTTTGAAGAACTTGCAAATAGAATAATTCAAGAATTTCAACAAGAAATAAAGGGATAATATATGCGAATTTTGCTTCTAAATGGCCCAAACCTAAATATGTTAGGAAAGCGTGAACCTGAAATCTATGGCTCTATTACTTATGAAGATTTATGCAATGATTTAGATGCTTTTGCAAAAAATCTTGGCATAGAGCTCCATTTTGAGCAGTCAAATCACGAGGGCGTGCTTGTAGATTTAATTCAAGAGTCGCAACAAAAATACGAAGCGATAATCTTCAATGCTGGTGCTTTTACTCATTATTCTATTGCCTTGCACGACGCAATAAAAAGTGTTGATGTGCCTTGCCTTGAAGTGCATATTTCAAATATACATGCACGCGAAGAGTTTCGTCATAAGTCTGTTTTGGCAAGTGCTTGTGTAGGACAGATTTGTGGACTTGGTTTTTATAGTTATAAAGCGGCTTTATTATACTTTGCTCAAAGCATGCAAAAGGAAAGTGTGTATGTGTGATTTCGCTCTTATTGGCAATCCTGTTGAAAAATCTTTGTCGCCTCTTATGCAAAATGCTATGCTCAAAGCCCTTGGCAGAAAGGAAGTGTATACTAAATACCAAGTAAGCCCTGATATGCTTGAAAATTGGCTAAAAACTGAGGAAGCAAAAAAACTAAAAGGCTTTAATGTTACTATGCCATTAAAGCAAGAGATAATGCCTTATCTTGTTGAAATTGCGGAGAATGCGAAGAATATTAAAGCTATTAATACTGTTGTGCGCA
>CAYJHN010000027.1:7071-11314 GCA_964369985.1 uncultured Desulfovibrionaceae bacterium
ACTCTACGGTTATAATACTGATAGCATTGGATTTGGTCAGGCATTAAGAGAAAAAAGAAGAGATATTTCTTCTAAAAATATTGCTCTTGAAAAAATTGCTATACTTGGCTCAGGTGGTGGTGCTTATGCTGTTGCAGAGGGGCTTTTACCTTTATGTAAAAATATTAAAGTGTATTGCAGAAAAATTGAAGAAAGGCATTTTGCTAAAGAAATAGAAATGAGAGATTTTTCACGCTTAGAAAGTGATAATGACTTTAAAGAAAATACTCTTATAATAAATGCAACACCACTTGGAATGTATGGCTATAACAATTTTGATTCATTATCTTTTTTAAAGGAATTGAAAAAAGAAACTCTTGTATGTGACTTGATTTATAAACCAAATGAAACACTTTTATTGAAAAAAGCAAGAGAACAAGGTCTCGAAACAATGAATGGTCTTAATATGTTGATATATCAAGGTATAGCCGCTTTAGAACTTTTTTTAGAAATTGAATTAGATAAAGTGTATATGGAAAAAGTGGCAAGAAAGGCAATAGAAGAAGCTCTTGCTGAATAATAAAAAAGCTTATATTTGTATTGAAAAATTAAGGAAATAGTTAAAATAATTAAAAAATAATTTTCAACATGCTGAATTGATTGTTTTTAAAAACTTGACAAAGTATGAAATAACTATATACTTATGCCATAAAAGATTTTGCTTATATGCAAGTCAAAACCTGTGAGCATTTAGAAAGATTGCCAGGATTGAAAAGTCGATGCATTTTCGGTAGAGAACACGCTTTTCATAAAGCCTCATAAGATAGCGCTTGTTTGTTAATGTAATTCAAACAATTTCATACTCATATTATTATATAGTATTTTCTATTTTAATGCTTATTAATAAAAATAAGGAAGCTCATAATGGCTACTATTAATTTAACTGCGCCTCAAGCAAACCAAACACAAGTAATTCAACTTTCAAAGCAAGATTCACAAATTAATTTTAATTTTGATACAAGCGATGCTTTATTCGAAAAAGTTGATAATAATTTAGAAATTTATTTAAGCGAAACAGATTCTACCATAGTTTTGGAAGATTTCTATCTTTCTTATTCAAGCGATAATTTACCAAACTTTCTTTTATCTGGCGACATTATTTCTAGTCAAGATTTCTTTGCTGCTTTAGATTCATCATTAATGCCTGCTGCTGGCAATGAAAATACTTCTGAAGCACTTCGTGAAACACGCTTTGGAAGCGATGACTCTACTGATGATCTTTCAGATGCTACTTCTGCTTTAAATGATAAGTTAGAAGGTGGCTCAGAATATAGCGCACAAAACTTTCAGGCAGAATTTGCTTCATCTGGAATACAAACAAGTGAAGCTGTAGTTAATGCAAATATTTCTACACCTGGTGCAAGTCTTCCTTCTACTCCAGACTCAGGTCCAGACTCAGGTCCAGACTCAAGTCCAGACTCAAGCTTACCTCCAGTAGTTACTCCTGATATTCCAGCTACAACACCTGAACTTGGCGGCGACCCTGTTGTGTCAATTCCAACTCCTCCTCCTACAGCTGCTGCACTTGTAAACGATTTTGTTTCATTAAACGCAGGTGCTAGTGCTACTGGAAATTTACTTGCTGGCGAAGATTCTACTTATGATGGAGCAACAATTACTTCCTTTGAACCGGCTGAAGGCTGGAGCATTATTCAATGGACAGACGGCACCTTCATGCTTACCTATGATGACAATCCAGACTTTAGAGTTCTTGTAAAACCTGATGGTTCTTATACTTTTACTACACCTGAATACGAACATGGTATGGATGAAATTGATATCAATTCTATACTTAAATATACTATTGAAGATGTGAATGGTGATGAGCATGAAGCAACAGTTACTTTTGCAAGTAATGCAACTTCAGAAGAAAATCTTCTTATAGATGGTGATTTCACAGAACATACTATCACAATTACAAATGTTGGTAGTCAAGATCAAAACAGCTATGAGTACACAACTGCTGGTTACGAAAAAGGTGGCCAAGATTCTGGTGAAAAGGCATTATCAGGTTTGTTTTTAGGCTCTAATGACGATAAAGTTGAAGTCACTGGTACCCTAGGCAAAGGCACTGACGGTGTTTCTCACCATATTTACGGTGATGAATTACAAAACTACGAAGACGCCGGAAACGACACTATTATTGTTGGAGAAGTGGCTTCTGGCGGTAATATTCGTGCTGACGGTAATCTTTATAATGACGTTGTTGGTGGCGATGATCTTGTTGAAGTAGGCACAGTTCAAAGTAATGCTGTTATTACTGCTGATGGCTGGCACTTATACTCTGGTTCACAAGGCGGTAATGACGTAGTTAATATTGAAAATGTGAAAGGTGGCATTGTTTCTGGCGATGCTTATGAACTATACACAAATGCACAAGGTGGCGACGATACTATCAGTGTTGACACATATTCTGGTAAATCTGGCTCCTATATCACTGGTGATGCCTATACATTAAATTCTGGTGCTGTTGGTGGTAATGATCAAATCAATATCACAGAAATGAGTGGCCAAAGTGTGTACGGCGATGCGAATGTTTTTAAAGGCATTGGCGGCAATGATAATATTAATGTTGGCACAATGAATAGCGGCTCTATTACTGGTGATGGTTCAACAGCCTATAGCACTTCACAAGCTGGCAATGACACTATTACTGTTGACACTATGAATAATGGCGCTATTTACGGCGATAGCTGGACTGAACATAGTGGTGCAAAAAGCGGAAGTGATAGTATTACTGTTGAAACGATGAATGGCGGTAATATCTATGCTGACGGCAAAGAAGGCACAAAGGACGATGGCGGAAACGACACTGTTACTGTGAATGAATTTGGTACAGGAAAATCAACAATCGACGGCGGACTTGGTGAAGATACTTTCACTTATGGCACGAGCGAAGATACTTATATAGATTTTTCAGGTACTTCTATCAAAATTGCTGGCACAAATGCAACTATAACAAACTTTGAAAATTTAAATACAGGTGCTGGTGACGATTTTATTAAGGTTTCAAGCGAAACTTTAGATTCTCTTATCAATACTGGCGAAGGTTTTGATATTGTTTACACTGATGATGCGGACATGTCTGAACTTCTTGCAAGCAATAATATGTCTGAAGTTGAAATGTTCCTCACTGGTGATGGCATTACAAGTACAAGTCAAGATGCTTTATTTGAAGAACTTGGTATTGCTAGAGAAGATGGCACACTTAGCCTTGATAGTACATGGTCTTATGTTGATGCAGAAAATGGCGGCTCTATCTACAGTAATGGCACAAATGAAATTTGGATTAATTCAGATTCAAATGCTGACGACAGCGGTTTAGACGCATTTACATGGAAATCTACTGACTTACTTGGCGGCACTGATATTGTTACTGACTTCCAAGAAGGCGATAAATTAGACTTAACTGAATTAAAAGACGCTGGCTATGACGTAAGTGCAAGCAATGGCGAAAATGGCGAAGGTATTCTCACTATTACTGATGCTGCTGGCCAAACAGCACAAACAATCATCATCCCAGACGTGAAATTCGACGACGATGAGTTAAGCAATGCCGAAAATATTGCCTTTATTAATATGTAGGTTTTGAGCGTAGCGAATAAAGGCTTTAGCGAATGAAGTGAAAACGACGTTTTTCACGAATGAGGATTTTGTGCACGCAGTTGCCAAAATCTATCTGAAAAAAGTCGAGTTGAGCAATGCCGAAAATATTGCCTTCATCAATATGTAGTTTTTGAGCGTAGCGAATAAAGGCTTTAGCGAATGAAGTGAAAACGACGTTTTTCACGAATGAGGATTTTGTGCACGCAGTTGCCAAAATCTATCTGAAAAAAGTCGAAAATATTGCCTTTATTAATATGTAATAAAAGTAATGAGCGTAATGAAAGCCCTGAGTAATTCAGGGCTTTTTTTTATAAAAATAGAAAACTTTTATCTTTGTTTTTTCTACTATTTATGAAATTTGCTAATATAGTAATTTTTTTATATTAGCAAAAATAAAAAATTAAAATAAAAAAGTTAAAATAGTTTGTAATCTATTGAATTGACATACAATTAAAAACTTGACAAAGTGTAAAATTGCTATACTATATAAACATAAATTACATATTTGTAGATAAAACCTGTGAGCACTCTGAAAACTGCCGGGATTGAAATGATGTGCATCTTCATGTTTGGAAGACACATTTTTCATAAAGCTTTA
>CAYJHN010000027.1:11324-15226 GCA_964369985.1 uncultured Desulfovibrionaceae bacterium
GGCTACATTAAATGTTTCTAGTCCTAAAGCCAACGAAACTATAGTTGTTAACGTATCAAGTTCTGACCGTCAAATCAATTTTAATTTCGACACTTCTGATGCTATTTTTGAAAAAGTAGATAACAATCTTGAAATATATTTTAGTGAAAGTGATTCAACAATTGTATTGCAAGATTTTTATCTTGCATATTCAAATGATAACTTGCCTGATTTTCTTGTATCAAGTGATTTAATTTCTAGTGCTGATTTCTTTGCAGCTCTTGATAGCACACTTATGCCAGCAGCTGGCAATGATGTGGAAGCAGCTACTTCTGAATCTCGTAGAGACAGCGTTAATTCTGCTGTTTTAGCAACTGGAGTTTCTTCACTTGGCAATATTAGTGGTGGTTCTGAGCTTACAAGAGGCACTTCAGGTTCACTTGAACAAAGCAATGATACTAAAAAAAGCGCTTCAGATGAAAGAAGTTTTGATACAGAATTTCAATCTGATGGCTTACAAAATAATAATACTGACGACTCCCTTTCAAATGTTGAAAAAGAAGATTCTTCCTTAGATTCTGACAAAGTTAAAGTTGATATTGAGCTTGACGAAGGCGTTGAACCTGGCGACAAGGTAGAAGTAAAGGACGAAGACGGAAATACTCTTTTTGAAGACGTTGTCACAGACGATATGATTGAAAATGGTATTACTGTTGAAGTACCTGTAGAAAAAGGTGATGAAGAAGTAAAAGTAGAAGTAAGTGTAACTGATAAAGATGACAATACAACAACTACTTCAAAAGACATTGATCTTACTCCGCCAGAAGTGCAAATTTCTGTAGATACTATTGCAAAAGACGATGTTATTAACGCAGTTGAATCGAATTCAAATATCACTATCACTGGTAAAGTAAGTGGTGAGTTTAATGTTAATGATACTGTAACAATAGAAGTAAACAATCAAACATATACTGGTAAAGTAAATGCTGATGGGTCTTATTCTATTGAAGTAAAAGGTTCGGATTTAGCAGCAGATAGCAATATCTCTGTTTCTATTACAACAAAAGATAGTTCTGGTAATGAAGGCTCTGCACAAATTAGTAAAGATTATGAAGTTGACACAGAAATCAATGCTGAAATCACAATTGATAACATCACTTCTGATAATATTATAAATGCAACAGAAGCAGGACAAGATATTCCTGTTTCAGGTATGGTAACAGGCGATTATAAAGAAGGCGACACTGTAACTATTACAGTGAACGAAGTAGAATATAAAACTACAGTAAATGCTGATGGTTCGTACACTGTTGATGTGAAAGGTTCTGACTTAGAAGCTGCAAATGGCAATGTTTCTGCTTCTATCACAGTAAGTGACGCAGCAGGCAATGAAATGACTGCAACAGGTTCACAAAATGCTGGTGTAGACACAGAAATCAATGCTGAAATCGTATTCAATACTGTAGCTGGTGACGATATATTAAATGCAGCCGAAGCAGGACAAAATGTACTTCTTTCTGGTAAGGTTGTTGGCGATTACAGTGCTGGTGATACAATTACGATCACAATCAATGGCACAGAATACAAGGCAATGTTAGGAACAGATGGCTCTTACTACGCAAGCGTAAAAGGCTCTGACTTAGCGGCTGCTAATGGCGAAATCAATGCATCTATCGACGTGAAAGACGCAGCAGGCAATGAATTAACTGCAACAGGTTCACATAAAGTTACTGTTGACACAGAAATCAATGCTGAAATCACAATTGATAACATCACTTCTGATAATATTATAAATGCAACAGAAGCAGGACAAGATATTCCTGTTTCAGGTATGGTAACAGGCGATTATAAAGAAGGCGACACTGTAACTATTACAGTGAACGAAGTAGAATATAAAACTACAGTAAATGCTGATGGTTCGTACACTGTTGATGTGAAAGGTTCTGACTTAGAAGCTGCAAATGGCAATGTTTCTGCTTCTATCACAGTAAGTGACGCAGCAGGCAATGAAATGACTGCAACAGGTTCACAAAATGCTGGTGTAGACACAGAAATCAATGCTGAAATCGTATTCAATACTGTAGCTGGTGACGATATATTAAATGCAGCCGAAGCAGGACAAAATGTACTTCTTTCTGGTAAGGTTGTTGGCGATTACAGTGCTGGTGATACAATTACGATCACAATCAATGGCACAGAATACAAGGCAATGTTAGGAACAGATGGCTCTTACTACGCAAGCGTAAAAGGCTCTGACTTAGCGGCTGCTAATGGCGAAATCAATGCATCTATCGACGTGAAAGACGCAGCAGGCAATGAATTAACTGCAACAGGTTCACATAAAGTTACTGTTGACACAGAAATCAATGCTGAAATCACAATTGATAACATCACTTCTGATAATATTATAAATGCAACAGAAGCAGGACAAGATATTCCTGTTTCAGGTATGGTAACAGGCGATTATAAAGAAGGCGACACTGTAACTATTACAGTGAACGAAGTAGAATATAAAACTACAGTAAATGCTGATGGTTCGTACACTGTTGATGTGAAAGGTTCTGACTTAGAAGCTGCAAATGGCAATGTTTCTGCTTCTATCACAGTAAGTGACGCAGCAGGCAATGAAATGACTGCAACAGGTTCACAAAATGCTGGTGTAGACACAGAAATCAATGCTGAAATCGTATTCAATACTGTTTCTGGTGACGATATATTAAACGCAGCCGAAGCAGGACAAAATGTACTTCTTTCTGGTAAGGTTGTTGGTGATTATACTGTAGGCAGTTATATTAACATCACTATCAATGGCACAGAATACAAGGCTATGATTGGAACAGATGGTGTTTATTATGCGGGAGTTAAAGGCTCTGACTTAGCGGCTGCTAATGGTGAAATCACAGCTTCTGTTGAAGTGAAAGATGCAGTAGGCAATGAATTAACTGCAACTGGTTCACATAATGTTACAATTGATACCTCTGATTTAAAATCTAACGGTATTTCTCTAGAAATCGAAACAGGCGATAACGATAATCTCAATAATACTGAAATTAATGCTGATGGCACTTTTAATGTAAAAGTAAGTCTTGGTAAAGATGTTGAGCTTGGCGATACAATTACTGTGACCTTTGAAGGACAAGAACAAGAAATCACAGTTGATCAAGAAATGCTAGATAATGGCGATGTTTCTGTTGCATTACAAGCTCCTGCAGCTGGTTTTACTGGCGAAATTAATGTTGATGCCACAATCACAGATAAAGCTGGAAATACAGGTAATGCAAGCGATTCTGCAAATGTAACTGCACCTATCACAGAGCTTGTAAACGACTTTGTTTCACTTAACACTGGTGCAACAGCTACAGGTAACCTTCTTGCAGGTGAAGATGCTGCATTAGATGGCTCTACTATTGTTGGTTTTGACACTAACCCAGATTGGAGTATTATTCGATACACTTCTGGCGAATTTGTATTAACTTACAATGAAAATCCAGAGTATAAAGTTGTTGTTCAACCTGATGGATCTTATACCTTCACAACTCCTACTTATGAACACGGTATGGAGCAAATCGACATCAATTCAGTATTAACCTACCATGTTGAAGACAAAAATGGCGATGACATTACTGCTACAGCTACTTTTGCAAGTAATGCAACTTCAGAAGAAAATCTTCTTATAGATGGAGACTTCACTGACCACACTATCACTATCACAAATGTGGGTAGTCAAGATCAAAATACCTATGAATACACAACAGCTGGTTATGAAAAAGGTGGCCAAGACGCTGGCGAAGCAGCTCTTTCAGGTCTTTTCTTAGGCTCTAATGACGATAAAGTAGAAGTAACAGGCACTTTAGGAAAAGGCACTGATGGCGTTTCTCACCATATTTATGGCGATGAATTACAAAACTACGAAGATGCTGGCG
>CAYJHN010000028.1:0-8868 GCA_964369985.1 uncultured Desulfovibrionaceae bacterium
CTCTACTTTCCTTTGACAATCCAATAAGAAAAGAAGCAAAGGCCATTATCAGCACTTTGAAAAAAACTGGTGTTGAGGATATTTATCTTATTACAGGTGATGAAGAGAATACAGCTCGAACCTTAGCAGAAGAACTTCGTATAAACGGGTATTTTTCTTCTGTTATGCCAAATGAAAAAGCTGAAATCATACAAAAGTTACAAAAGAAATATTCTTCTGTATTGATGGTTGGCGATGGCATAAATGACGCTGCTGCTTTAGCTAAGGCAGATATTGGTGTTGCTATGGGAGCTGGCGGTTCTGAGGTTGCTGTTGAAGCAGCTGATATTACACTAGTTAACGATGACTTATGTGGCATTGTTTATCTGCATGAGCTTAGCAAAGAAAGTTTAAAAATAGTACAACAAAATTTTTGGATTGCAACCTCTTCAAATCTTGCGGGTGTGTTTTTAGGTGCTTTTGGCATAATTAATCCTGTACTTGCCGGCACTTTGCATATTGCACATACTTTAGGCGTGCTCGCGTCTTCTTCAAGATTGCTTTACTACGATGTGGAAGAAGAGTTTACTGTGGGTTGTGAAAAGAATTAAAAGATAGGTGGTTATAAACAAGAATATGAATTTACAAGCATTAATAGCATTAAGAAAGTATTTAACAGTGCTTTCTCATTCAGATGGAAGTATAAAACTTTCTTTTTCATTACAAGTTTTGTCTGATAGCACGGCAATGACTTTAATCAAAGAAATGAAAGGGCAAAAAATGCCAAAAGCAATATTGGATACAAATTTAAACATTTTTGCTAGAAGCCTTGTCCTTAATTATGATACAAATTGTATTGTGCCTTCTGAATTTGACGAGCTATTGACTACAAGAAGCCGTTCACGTTTTGAAGAATTAGTTGAAAAGTATACAGAAGTTTTATCGGCTTAATAAAATAATTAAAATATTTATAGGAGTTAGAAAAAATGGCAAAGAACAAGAAAAATGCTTATGCAAAAGAAAATATAAATGCTCAAGCAAATCAGTATTATACCTATCATCCTTATTATGGCTATATCCCTGCTGATGCAAATATGAATGAGAATGAGCAAGCTTATAATCAAGATCAAAGTATGCAAAATCCTTATTATCAGGATCAATATCAGCCACAATATCCACCACATTTTGGGCAAGGTTATGCCAGAGCTTATGGCAGAAATTATGGCGGGGGCTATCATGCTTATGGGCCTATGCATGCAAATCACATGATGCAAATGCAAGCAATGCAAGAAGAAATTAATCAATTAAGAAATGCTAATAACGCAAATACAAATAATGCAAAAAGTGAACAAGCATCTATTTCACCAGAAAAAATTCAAGAAATTTACACTGTTGTAGATGAAATTTCACAAGGTAAAGCAGGTCCAGAAAAATTACTTCCATTTATGCAAAATACTTCTACTGATTTCTGGAAAGGTTTAGCAATTGGTGCTGGTGCTGTATTGCTTTATAATTGCACACCTCTAAAAGATATGGTGGGCAATCTTCTTGCTGCTAGTGGTTTAGCAAACTTTATGCCACAAAGTGACAATGCTGATTACAGTGATGATGGTTTTGACGATTCTTTCGATGAAGAATAGTCAAGATACTGAAAAATGCATAATTTTTCATAAAAGGAATATTTATGACAAAGAATAACAATATATTAGCTACTCAAATAAGAAGCACGCAAATGCTAAATGCAAGACCAACGCTTGCAGCAACTGCTCTTGGCGGACTTCTAGCCGGTGCTGTGACAGGGGCAACTGTTGCTGCGGCTTCAAATGCACGTAAAGTAAAAGATGGCTGCATGACAAAAAAAGAAGCCGGTGCTGAAATTTTGAAAGAAGCTGGAACAATGGGGCTTGCTGCTAGTCTTGGCGTGAGTGCAACTGCATTACTTGGTATTTCAGGTATATTATCAGTTGCGAGTACTGCTCTTTTAACTGCGAGCACAAAGTATGTAATAGAGTCTACCTTTACTCCATCAACATGTGCATTACCAGTTAAAGAAAATAAGAAAAAAAACAATAAAAATAAAGATGTTGAAGAAAAATTATTAGCATAGTTTATGTAAAAGGTAAAATATATGTTTAAAAATAAATACTCTCAAGAAAACACACTTTCTTTCGAAAAAGCAAAGGGAAATACCTTTATAGACGCATATAATTTTTACAAAAAAAATGAGCAGGCTGCTCAAGACGCTATTTCTTCTCTTGATTTTACAAGTGCACAAAACACAAGTGCAAAAATCGGAAATACTGTCATGTCTAATTTTTCAAAAACTCATACTACGAACTATAAAGAGGCAAACATGAATACAACAATTCAAGAACAAAATTCAACAAGCGTGAAATCTCGCTTGCTTAAACCTTCTTTAATGAAAGGCCTTTTACTTGGTGCTGGCCTTGCTTTAGTTGCAACAAATCCACGTGTACAAAAAGCAGTAGTTGGCACAGGTGTAAAATTATGGTCAAGTTTGCAAGGGCATATAGAAGAAATGAAAGAACAAGTTCAAGACGCTAAAGCTGAACTTGCACAAGAAGATGAATAAAATTCATAATTACAAGAGGTTAGAATGGTAGCTCAATCAAATATAGATACTGTTATTGATGTTGAATATGAAGTAAGTGAAGATTGCAAAGAGCAACAAGAACAGCAAGAACAATCTTGTTCTTTAAAATCTAAATTGCCAAAATTACCTAAAATAACAAAGGCTAAGCAAAAAAAAGTTGCTAAAATAGGCTTAGTTTCTAGCATGGCTCTTACTGCTATTTCTGGCTTTGTTGACAATAATTACGCAAAAAAAATACATGTTGCTTCTGGTTTTGCACTTATTGGTTTTTCTGTTTGGCATGCAAGCCTTTATGAAAAAAATAAAAAGCGTAAAACTGAAAAAAATTGCGAAGAATAATCTTTGTAAATCTTATTTTTATTTATATTTTCAATAGGTAATCCCATGCTAAAAAAAGCAAACAAAGTAAAGCAAAAAAAGAAAGTAATAAAAAGCAAACATGCCTATACAATCTTGCACGAACTCAAAAATAGAGTACGCGTGCAGTGTAAGGCTATTCTTGCGCCAGATTTAGATGCTTCGTATTTGCAAGCCATTCTTTCAGCTTTACCTGGAGTGTCTAGTGTTCGCATAAATAGGGCAAATGCGTCGATTATTATCGAATACGACGCAAAGCCAGAAAATAGAACAAAATTTTTATCTCTTTTAGAAAATATTCCAAAAGAGGCCTATCATGCTGTTAATAAACCTGAAAAAGAAATTTCGCTTGCAACAGCGCTTGGGCAAGGTCTTGTTGCAGCCTCTACTTATTTTCAACCAATGCCTGTAAAAAAGCCACTTAGTTGGACTTTAGGCTTACCAACCATCATTGAAGGTGTAAGCACTTTATTTGAAAAAGGCATAAAAGTTGAAGTATTAGATGCATCTGCTGTTCTCTTTTCGCTTTTAAGAAAAGACTATACAACAGCAAATACCATTGTTGCCCTTTTAGGCATTGCTTCTTGGCTTGAACAGTGGACAGAAGAAATGTCCGACGATTTATTAAAAAAACTTTTGAAACCACAAGTAGAAAATGTGTGGGTTGAGCGTGATAGTAAGGAAATTTCCATTCCTTTTAGTGAATTAAAGCTCGATGATATTGTTATTTGCGGAACTGGCGAACTTATACCTGTTGATGGCATTGTTTTAGACGGTGAAGCAGCAATTAATACAAGTTCTATTACAGGTGAATCCTTACCACAACACGTTCAATCAGGCGATGAAATTTTATCAGGTTCGATTTTAGAAGATGGACGTTTGAGAATTATTGCAAAGCATGTTGGACAAGAAACCAGTATGGCACGAATCACCAGATTTTTAGAACATTCCTTGCGTAACCCATCAGAATCACAAAAAGAAAGCACTGCTTTAGCCGATAAACTTGTGCCTGTAACTTTTGCCTTGGGTCTAGGCATATTTGCACTTACAAAAGACATAGGAAGAGCGGCTTCTGTACTTACTGTCGACTATTCATGTGCTATCAAATTAGCAGCACCTATTGCTGTAAAATCAGCTATGTATAGTGCTGGTAAGAGCGGTGTTTTACTCAAAGGTGGTCAAGCTTTAGACGCACTTTCAAAAATAGATACTTTAGTTTTTGATAAAACAGGAACTCTTACAAAAGGAAACCTTGAAATAGTTGATATCATTCCACTTTCAGCAAAAAACTCTAAATACACACTTTTAGATGAAAAAGATTTGCTTGCACTTACAGCAAGTGCTGAGGAACATTATGGTCATCCAGTTGCAAGAGCAGTAGTTGAAGAAGCTAAGAAAAGAAAGCTTGAATTTCCTGAAGTGAGTCAGGTGGACTTTATTGTTGCCCACGGCGTTTCTGCCTTTGTTGATAATGAACAAATAAGAGTTGGTAGTAGGCATTTTCTAGAAGATGATGAATTAATTGACTGTTCTTGTGCAAATATTTATGATCAAAGACTAAGAAATGAAGGTAAGTCAATATTATATATAGCAAAAAATAATGAACTTATTGGAATTATTACCTTAAGAGATGAAATTCGCCCAGAAGCTAAAGCTACTTTACAAGCTTTAAAAGAGCGTGGTATTAAAAATATAGTCATGCTCACTGGTGATCACAAGGACACAGCACTTGCTATTGCCTCAGAACTTGAACATATTGACGAAGTGCATTGGGAACTAAAACCAGAAGATAAGGCAAATATTTTGTATAAAATGCAAGCAGATGGCAAAAAACTTGCATTTGCTGGTGATGGCGTAAATGACGCGCCAGCTCTATTGTCAGCCGATGTGGGTATATGTATGCCAAAAGGAGCTGACTTAGCGAGAGAATCTGCACAAATGGTTTTATTGGAAGAAGATTTGGGCATGCTTTTGATCGCAAGAGATATGGCAATGCAAACGCAAAAAGTGTTGAAAAATTCCTTTTACTCAACTGTGAGTATAAATTCCTTGATACTTCTTTTTGCTTCGCTAGGTAAATTAAACCCTGCTGCTTCTGCTTTTCTGCACAATGTAGGTACAGTTGGCATACTTGGCTATGCAGCTAAGGCGGCAGGAAAAAAGAATGGACTTTCATAAAAAATATGTATAAACAAGTGTTTAGTTTATAATAATAATTTCAACCAAGCTTCATTTGAGTGGGAGAAAAACATGTTCACAACTTTTAGCAATGCTCCATCAGGAATATTACTGCATTTAGATACAATAGAAGATAAGAAGTTAGAACAAGAACTTTTTCGTATGGGAATACATAAAAATTCTGTTATCTATAAGATGGACGTAGAGTCTGACGTGCATACTGTGCGTATAAAAACTGCAAATGGCGAGAGAGTGCTTGCTGGTGGTATGGGTGGTAAGGTTCTTGCTCATCTTGAAAATGATCAAAAAGTTCCACTTATTGAAATGAAACCAAAAGAAAAAGCCCACATAGAAGCTATAGAGGGCGGTGAAGAATTAGCTGCAGCTTTTGAAGCACTTAATTTAAAAAATGGTGATGAATTTGAATTGATCAGGATTTTACCGCCAATGGTATATGTTGTTGAAGTTAAAGGAAAAAAACGTATACGTTTATCAGAAGGTATGGCAGCAAAAATAATTGGAAAAATAAAAAACAAAAAAGAATGTCAATTTGCTAATGCAAGTGCAAAAATACCATTTATAGTAAGTAAGATTATAGGCGGAAAGAGTTCAAAAAAAGTAATGGATTCTCTTAACATACATGAAGGTGACGTGCTTACACTTACTTCAGTTGAAAACGCACCAATCTATTGCATGAGCAAGAATGATAGATTTATGCTTGCAACACAAGAAGGCCTAAGGGTGTTTTTAAAAAAAGAACAAGCTGATAATATAAAGGTAAGTTCTGAAGTTTAGGCTAAAAAAATATCTTTTACAAAAAAAAATGGGTTTTATACCCATTTTTTTTTATAAAAGATTAAATTATGAAATGATTTCGCCTTCTACTACAGTAGAATCAGCTTCTTTCTTCATTTCTTTTTTTAGATTTTTGTATTTATCTTTTGCTTTAGCAATGGTTGAATCAGCAAAATCTGTTGCTTTCACACTTACTTTTGCAGCTTTTTTGATTGCAGGATCAAGTGCACCAGTTTTATACAATGCGTAAGATGCTATACCAAGTGCTGCAACACTAATTGCTCTAAAAATTGCCATAATTTTTTTCTCCTGAATTTAGAGGTAATAATATATATAATATAAAGTTTAAAATGGAGTTAGTCAAGAGTTTTTTTGTTTTTTTATTGGTTAGCACGTACTAACTTTAGTTTTTTTACTTTTTTATACTCTTTTTCGTCGTTTTTTGTGTTTTTTTATAAAATTTGATTTTTGAATTTCTATTGATAAATTTTGAATTTATTATTCATTTTTTCTAAAATAATTAAGTCCTTTTCTTTATACTTTCTTGACAAAAGCAATACTTTTCTTTAGTTCTTAACTTACTTAATAAAAATAAATTTTAACATAAAAAGAGAAGAAAATGTCAGAATTAGTTGATTATAAAAACATATCAGAAATATTTAGTAGTGCTTTTGCTGAGGGGCGTTCTTCTTTATTTGAGTACGAAGTATATCAATTACTTGAACTTTCTGGTTCAGAAACTACACCAAAATCTTTATTTATTCCTAAAAATGTAAAGCCAGTTAAAGAAGAATTGATGGCTTTGCCTGGTGATAAAACAGTTTTAAAAATTGTTTCACCAACTATTATGCACAAAACAGAAGTTGGCGGTGTAAAAATTTTAGATAAAACGCCTGAAAGAATTCTCTCAGCAATGCGACGCATGTATAGCGAATTGCCAGAAAAATACGCAAATTTGCTAGAGAAAGATCATGATCACAAACCATTATCCTATAAAAACCTTACTGGTGATGCTTTAAAAGAAGCAATCACAAAAGATATTTGTGGTATTTTGCAAGTGCAATTTATGCCGCCTGATTCTTCAGCTTTTGGAAACGAGCTTATTGTTGGACTTCGTCGCACTAGCGAATTTGGAATGGTGATTTCAGCTGGCCTTGGCGGCACAGATACAGAATTATACGCGCAACGTTTTAGAAAAGGGCAAGCTATTGTTGTTGCTCCAACAGAAAATATTAATGGCGAAGAATTTTTTAAATTATATAAAAAAACTATATCTTATAAAAAACTTGCTGGTTTAACACGAGGACAGCATAGAATTGTCACTGACGAACAACTTATTGAATGTTTTGAGTCTTTTATTCAAATGGGAAATTATTTTTCCCCTTTAAATAAGGAATCAGAATTTATTATAGAAGAGCTTGAAATAAATCCTTATGCTTTTACGGACTTTTTGATGGTTCCACTTGATGGTTTATGTCATTTTTCACGCCAAATAGTTGATATTCCAAAGCGACCATTAGAACAAATCGACGCTTTATTACACCCTCGCCAAATAGGAATTATAGGAGTTTCTTCAACACGAAGAAATTTTGGCAGAGTTATTTTAGACAATGTTTTGGATTCTGGCTATTGTAAAGATGATATAATCTTGATTAAAGAGGGTAAGGACGAAAGTAATGTAGCCTGTATTTCATCGATTAATGATTTAAAAGATGTGCTTGACTTACTTGTTGTAGCAATAGACGCTAAGCATGTGCCAACACTTATTGATGAAATTTTAGCATCAAAGAAAATACGCTCTATAATGCTTATTCCTGGCGGACTTGGCGAAACAGAAGAAAGTAAAGAAGCAGCTGCAAGTATTATAGAGAAAATACAAAAAGCACATACTTTGCCAAACTCTCCAGTCTTTGTTGGTGCTAATTGCATGGGTATAATTTCGCGTTTTGGAAATTACGATACTTGGTTTGTTCCGCATGAAAAAATGTCATCAACGCAAGGATATAAATATGTAAAACCTCGTTCCCTAGCTCTTGTTAGTCAAAGCGGGGCATTTTTACTCAACCGTTTTAGCCAAGTGCCTGAACTCAATCCAGCATATTTGATTTCTATGGGTAATCAGACTGATCTTACCTTAGGTGATATGATGCAATACTTTGAAAATTCAGATAAAGTTAACACTATAGGTGTGTACGCTGAAGGTTTTAAAGATCTTGATGGTTTGATTTTTGCTCAATCTGTAGAGAGAGCAGTAAAAAAAGGCAAGCAAATTGTTTTTTACAAAGCTGGCAGAACACCAGAGGGCAAGGACGCAACAAGCGGGCATACTGCTTCACTTGCTGGTGATTATATGGTGTGTGAATCAGCTATAAAACAGGCTGGCGGCATTGTAGCAAGAACTTTTACAGAATTTCAAGATTTATTGCTTTTAGCAGAATCGCTTGCAGAAAAAAAGATTTCAGGCAAACGCATAGCTGCAATAAGTGGTGCTGGCTTTGAAGCTGTTGGCATGGCAGATTCTATACATTCAGACGAATACGATATTTCTCTTGGTGAATTTAGCGAAGAAACAAAACAAAAAATGCAAGCAGTTTTAGATGAAAAGAAACTTTCAAAGCTTGTGCATGTTTCAAATCCATTTGACATAAATCCATCTTCTGATGACGAAGTACATGCTATTATGGCTCGTTTGGCTTTAGAAGATCCAAATATAGATGCTCTTGTTATAAGTCTTGATCCACATTCTCCAATGACGCATACTATTGACGCACCAGAATTTCCTGCTTTTGACTATAATCAACCCAATTCTGTCTTACAACTTTTTGTTGAATTAAATGAAGCTATTGATAAACCATTGATAGCTGTTGTTGATGGTGGTCATCAATTTGCTTCGCTTCGTATAGCTCTTAAACACGCAAAAATTCCTGTTTTTACCCTGTGTGATA
>CAYJHN010000028.1:8878-12902 GCA_964369985.1 uncultured Desulfovibrionaceae bacterium
TCAAGGATTAATAATTTAGATGAAATTATATAAAATTATAAATAGAAATGTGTATGTATAGAATTTAGAAATTATTTAATTATAATAAAAAAGCTCCATTTTATTTGGAGCTTTTTTATTATATGCAATTAAAGTAAGTAGTTATTTTATTTGTGCAATTGCTTCAATTTCTACTAAAACATTTTTAGGTAATGTTTTTACAGCAACACATGAACGTGCAGGAAAATCTTTTGTAAAATACTTACTATAGACAGCATTAATTTCAGCAAAATCTGCCATATCTGCAATAAAAACAGTAGTTTTTACAACATCATCAAAAGTAGCATTGCTTGCTTCTAAAACAGCCCCAAGATTTTTTAATGCTTGTTCTGCTTGTTCACTTGCATTTGAACCAACAATTTCACCTGAAATAGGATCTAAAGGAATTGAACCAGAGGTAAAAAGTAGGTTACCAAGTAATACAGCTTGAGAATATGGGCCAATAGCTTTTGGAGCTTTATCTGTAGCAATGATTTGTTTTTGCATATTAAATCCTTTCTTTTTATAAAAAAATATGATAGAAGATTTATTTTGTCAAATAGAGCATATTTTCTTGTCATAAGAATGAAAATGAGATAGAAATGCTGATACGATACTTTTATCTATTTGATAAAGTTGTTGAGAGGTTATTATGTCCACATTTGTTAAAGTCCTAAAAGTAAATGATATAAATGACGCAAATCAAATATGCAAATCAGCTTATGAAGTGATCAAAGCTGTTATGCACGAAGATGTGAAGGGAAAGAAAATTCTATTAAAACCAAATACTGGTTTTGATGGAAAAGCTAAATCAGGACTTTGTACTCATCCAGAAGTAATACGCGGTATTATACGCTATTTTAAAGATAACTTTAGTGAAAAAATTTACGTTGGTGATAGTTCTGTTATTGGTGTAAAATCTCTACAAGCATTAAAATCTGCTGGAATTTACGATGTTTGCCAAGAAGAAAATGTGACTTGCCTTGATTTAAACGAAAGTGGACCTATTGAGAAAAAAATAGAAAATGGCTATGTTGTTGATAGCATTTTACTTTCTAATATTCTTTTTGATGTGGATATCATTGTGTGTGTTCCTGTGATGAAAACGCATATGTATACTGGTGCTAGCCTTGGGATAAAGAATATGAAGGGCGGCATGTATAAAAGAGAAAAAAATAAATTGCATCGCTTAACAAAATCTGCACCAGAGGGACGTGAAGAAAAAGCTTTAGATTTTGGCATATTAGATTTAACTACTGTTTTGTATCCGCATTATGTTGTGACAGATGGCATTGTTGGAATGGAGGGTTTTGGGCCTTCTGGCGGAACCTCTAAACATTTTGGTTGTATATGTGCTAGTGCTTGTGCTGTTTCATGCGATATGGTGACATTAAAGCTCATGGGAATTGAACTTGAAGATGTTGGCCATGTAAAATTGCTTGCTGAACAAAAACAAGTGAATTACCGAACTATTCAAGTAGATCCGCCTAATTATATTAAATGGAAATCTGATTTTATTACACCAAGCCAAGCAAGATTAGCATTAAATTGCGAAAAATTAGAATATGTTGATGAAAGTGCTTGCTCTGGTTGCCATGCAACTTTAACGCAATTTTTACGCTATCATGCAGATAAATTTAGCGATGGCGAAAAAATTACTATATTTGCTGGAAAAGACATTGATCCAGAAGAAATTAAAGCACGTGGTAAAAATGCCTATTTAGTTGGGGCATGCACAGCAAAATATAAAGATCTAGCTCCTTTTTGTCAGGGATGTCCGCCAGTAACATCTGAAATGCTCAAAATGATTTGGAATATGTATGGCGTGACTATTAATGCATTAGAAAATGATGCAGTAAATTTACAAACAATGAATTATAAAATCCTTATAAATCCTTATAATGCTTTGAGTTATGAAAAAATAAAATCTTTAGAACCAACGCATATTTGTTTGTTTGATGAAAAAAATAAGGATATAGCAACAAAGCTTGATGCAGAAGTGTATGCTTGCTTTGAAGGTGAAAAAATTATCACAAGTGAATTTAGAAATGTGTTAAAAACAGAATTTGGTTTTGTTAAATTATTGCCTTCAATTAATAATCCAAAAAGTATTGGTGCTCTAAGTTTTGGTATAGAATCAATAAATATTGTATATGTTTACGATGAACATATGTATGAATTTGACGAAGGTATTGATGTGCTTATTTTTGATAAAAATGTCGAAAATGATTTTGTTGTAAGAACGTGCGATGAAATTAAGCCTAAGCAAGTTGTTGCTATTGGGCAAAGTAATGAAGCATATGTTTTATGGGACGCTGTAAAAGCTCTTGGCGTAGGCGAACATTTTACTTATTCAAATCAAGTTGGTAATGCTATTGCAAATGCAAAAGTTGTGTCAGCTGGGGTGCTGTAGTTTATTAGAAACAATGCTTATTTTAAGCAATGTAAATATGGGAGGATTTTTATGTCTTGGTTATTTGGGAAGAATAAACTCTTTGTGAGGGTGGCTCTTGGCTTCGTTCTTGGTATTGTATTTGGTTATGTTTTGCCAGAGCTTGCTTTAGAAACAAAGGTTATTGGTGATGTGTATTTAAAATTGATTAAAATGTTGATTGTGCCTGTGCTTATTTGTGCTGTTGCAAGCGGCATTATGAATATTCAAGATTCTTCATCGCTTAGACGTGTTGGTTTAAAAACTGTTGCAGTATATGTGGGCATGTTTTTAGTGAGTTTCTTAGTTGCCTATGTTGTTGCAATTGCAATCAGACCTGGTATGAATGTTGTTTTTGAAAATCAACCACTTTGGGAAGGAAAATTAGCAAATACCTCTGTTTCTGCTTTCTTGCTCAATATTTTTACAGATAATATCTTTGCTTCAATGACAAAGGGTGAAATTCTACCTATTATTATTTTTACTATTGTTATTTCTATAGCTACTATATCAGTTGGCGAAAAAGGTAAAGCAGTAAAGGACTTTATGAATAGTGCTTCTGCTGTTGTTTTTAAACTTCTTGCTATTGTTATGGAAACAACTCCACTTGGTGTTATGTCGCTTATGGCTTTTTCTGTCGCAAAATATGGTTCAGGTTTGTTTACTGCATTAGGAAAATATATTTTCACAGCATGGCTTGCTTGTATTGTGGTGTATATAGTTGTAATGCTTTTACCTTCAATGCTTTATACAAAAATTAAAGCTAAGGATTTCTTGTCAGCTTCATCAAAAATAGCCCTTATGACATTATCAACAACTTCTTCTGCAGCAACTCTGCCAACAACTATTCGTGTAAGTGTTGATGATTTAAAAGCTCCAGAATCAATATCTAATTTTACTTTGCCACTTGGCTGTACAATTAATATGTGTGGCGGTGCTGTTTCTTTTTGTTGTTTAGCTATCTTTGTGTCTGATTTTTATGGATTAAATCTTTCACTCACAACTGTTGCTGGTATGTCTGTTGCCGCAACTATGATCAATATGGCTGCACCAGGTATTCCTGGCGGCGGTATTGTTCTTGGTGCTTCATTTTTATCAATGTTTGGCTTACCATTTGATTTAATGGGGCCTATTGCCGCTTTTTACCGCTTACTTGATATGGCTTTTACAACACTTAACGTAGAAGGCGATTTAGCTGCAAACTTATGGGTTTCAAAATCTGAAGGATTATGGGACGGAAATATGGTTGAAAGTGCTGAAAATACAACAGCTTAGTAAAATAGCTTAGTAAAATAGCTTAATATTAAATAAAAAAACAGTCTTATGACTGTTTTTTTATTTAATATTCTTTTGTACTTTTATTTATTTAGTGTGAAAAGTATAAAATCAGTAAAATTATCTTGGCTGTCTTCGATGTTTTCTTTAACTAAATGCAGTGCAAACATTTTGCCTGCGTTTTTTCGGCAAATAACAGCTATATTTGCGCTTATGTCACTATTTGCTAACCTTTTAGCACCAATAGCTGTATCTTCAATTTCTACAGGCTTTATATGAGGAAAGTAGGTTTTTAAATGT
>CAYJHN010000028.1:12912-14396 GCA_964369985.1 uncultured Desulfovibrionaceae bacterium
ATGTTCTTTAGTTTGATTAAGAGCATGGATATGTGAAACAACTTCTGTGATAGAATTTATATCAATATCTTTATTTTTTACAAATAAACAATGATGTATTTGTAATGTTTGCTTTGCTAACTCTTGAAGTTTAAGGTTTTTAATAGCTTCTTTTGTTTCAAGAACTTCGCCAGCGAGAGAGTTTTTTGTTGCAACTACGCCTAAGTCAATTTCATTATTTAAAAGTGCATTTACTACATTTTGCGAGCTTATAAGTGGAACAAAAATAGGTGAATTAATATTACTTTTTTGAGCTAAAAGCATTGATGCTTCTTCTGAATTGCTGCCTTCCATGCCTTGATAACCTATTTTCATATTAAATCCTTAAAACTTGATGCAACTTAATAACTGCATTTAGTTTAAATGTCAAAACATATTCGTATTGTTAGGCAATAAAGTTATATTTTATTACTTTATACAAAAGTGTTTTAGTATTAGCTTATCTATATAATTATAGAATCTTTTTTTACTTGAAAAAATAAAGAAAAAAGTGCAAAATAAATTAAATTATTAATCTCTAAAATTAGCTCTTAATTATCAAAAAATAATATGGAAAAAATATGCAAAGTTTAAATTCAGAAATATTAAAATCTCTTTTAGATAACAAAGCAGTAGTTGAAGTTACCATAATTGAACAAAATGGCTCAACACCACGAACTGCTGGTACAAAGATGCTTGTTTTTGAAGACGCAAGTATTAAAGGCACTATAGGTGGTGGGCTTTATGAAGCAAAAGCTATAGAACATGCTGTAAAGGTCTTGAATAATAAAGAAAATAATATAGAACTTAAAGAAAATATTTTATTTTTTGACATGCAAACAAAGACAAATCCAACTGATATGGATATGATTTGCGGCGGTGCTATACGCTTGCTTGTAGACAATATTTCACCGACAAAAGAAAACATATCTTTTTATACATCTTTGTGTGCTATCGAAGATAAAGGGCAATCTGCTTTTTTAGTAAGTCAACTTGTTTTTCAAAATAAAATAGAAAAAAATCAGGCTATTATAAATAAAGCTATAATAAGTGCGGATAAAGAAAGTGTTATGATACATAGCGAAATTATCCCACAAGAACTTCTTTCATTACTTGAAGAAAATAAAGATATTGCTAATTATTTTAAGGATAATGAAGAGTATTGTATTGAATGTATAAAAAAGGCCTATAGCCTTTATATTTTTGGTGCTGGGCATGTGTCTCTAGAGCTTGCTAAAGTTGCTGAATATCTAGATTTCAAAACAATTGTTATAGATGATAGAAATGAATTTTGTAATAAAGAACGTTTTGATAAAAGTGAAACAGTTGTTCTGCCAAGCCTTAATAAAGAGCAAGTTTCACAGTATATTTCAAATCTAGATATTGGTGCGAAAGAGGGTATAATTATTGTTACAAGAGGGCATGCGAGAGATAGAGAAGTTTTAGAATGTAGCCTAAAGACAAAG
>CAYJHN010000028.1:14461-14682 GCA_964369985.1 uncultured Desulfovibrionaceae bacterium
AATTTTTTCCCCTATTGGTTTAACAATTGGAGCGCAGTCTCCAGAAGAAATTGCTATAAGTATATGTGCTCAACTCATTCAATTTAGAGCTGGTAAATTAGAGCTTTCTCAATAAATCAGTAGGATTAGTATGTATAACAATGTGTCCTGTATTATTCTTTGTGGTGGATATTCTTCTCGTATGAAAACAAAGCATAAGGCTTTGCTTGAGATAGAAAATG
>CAYJHN010000029.1:0-14277 GCA_964369985.1 uncultured Desulfovibrionaceae bacterium
AAAAAAAGTGCCTTTTTTTATGGTGGCTAAGGAATGATTTTATTCATAATAGTATATCACTCACTCAACTCTCATAATTTATTCTTTTCTATAAAGAAAAACATTTCCAAGCTTTGTTTTGGGAATGTTTATATTAAGGTATCATATTTCAAGTGAAATGGAGAGAAAAAAACTATATTTTTGAACGTATGTGATGTTTTTTTATAGATTCTTCTAATCTATGACTTTGAATATGTGTGTATATTTGTGTAGCAGCAAGATCGCTGTGACCGAGTAAAAGCTGAACGGAACGTAAGTCTGCCCCATTTTCTAAAAGATGTGTTGCAAAGCTGTGCCTAAAGGTATGCGGGCTGACTTTTTGCTTTATTCCATTTTCCAACACTTTTTGTTGTATCATCTTCCATACATACTGTCTTGTTAATGCTTTACCTGATCTATTTATAAAAAGTTCGTCGCATTTTGGTGAAAAACTTGGCCTTATATCTGAAATAAAGTTTTTGATTTTATTTGCTGCCTTTGTGTGCATTGGGATTAATCTATCTTTATCGCCTTTACCGTGTGTTTTTAGCACTTGTCTTTGAAAGTCTATATCATTGATTTTGATATTGATGAGTTCAGACACGCGTAAACCGCATGCATAAAGCATTTCAATAATAAGAGAATTGCGTATAGCTGATTTATCTGCATCTTTTGTATAAGAAAGCATTCTGTGTATTTCATCTTTTGATAAAATATGCGGAATATCGTTGATAAATTTTGGAGAATCAAGAAATAAAGCAGGATTATTTGAAATATACTCTTCTGAACTACAATATTTAAAAAAAGAACGTAAAGTGGAAAATCTTCGTGAAAGAGTTCGTGGTGAATTACCCTCTTTTTTTATATATACAGCAAAAAGCAAGAGGGTTTCGTCTGTTATTTCTTGAAGTGTTGTGTTAATATTTTGTATAAAAAATTCAAAAAGTTCAATGTCTTGAGTATATGCTAGTAAAGAATGTTTTGAAAGCCCACGTTCTACTTTTAAATGCATTAGCCATTCTTTTTTATAGGCTAAGGGCTTTTTGTTTGTATTTGTACTTGTATCAATAGATAAATACTCTTCAATTTCATGTAATGATTTGTTTGTATTCATTTTTTACTCAATTATCATATTTTGAAAAGACTATAACACTTTTGCTTTAGGAAATCTAAACTGCAAAACTGCTCTTGAATTTGATGCTTTTTTCTTTGTTTCGTATGGGCCAGAGAGTAAAGTGTGACTATTGCTTGATTTTATAGTTGTTGGCAAACCGAGACTATGCACTATTTTTGCTTTTTCTTCAGCTTCTTCTCTTGTTGTGTAACTAGCTAATTGAACAAAAATTGTGCCTGTTACTTTTGTTGTTTCTACGCTTTGTACATGAATATAGTCGCTGTTTTGACTGCTTGAAACTATTGTATTAGATGAGTTTGAAAGATTTTCATTTGCATTAGAAGCTTCTGAAAAATTTGTATTAGAGTTTGCAGTAGAGTAAGTAGTAGAATTTGTATTAGTATTTGATTTTATGGCTGTAGAGTTGTTGTTTTCTGAAAAAGAATAAGTGCTATGTTCAGAGCCTAAAGTTGAAGCATAAGAAGGATTTGGATGTGAGCCATCGTCTGTGTATATACTTGTTAAGCTTTCTGGATATTTTTCTTTTCTTAGATCATAGTAGCTTTTTCCATTAGATATAAAGGACCAAGAACTTGTATTTGTGCTTGAGTTTGCACTAGCACTACTCTTTGGCGTAGTGCTAGTACTTGTAGTTGCTGTAGCAGCAGAAGTTCCAAGTATAGAGCCAAAAAATGAAGAAGAATTATTTGAGGAATTTTTGCTAGCTGAACTTGAGCTACTTGAAGTATTTTTTATTGGAGTAATAGATGAAGTAGAGGATTTGAAACGCGTAGAATATTGATTGTTATCTCTTGAAGCTATAAAGGTTGCCTTTGCGTCTAAATCGTCTTTATCACTTGCAACTACAACATTAGCAACGCCAGCTTCATACATTCCTATTTTTTTTGCTGCACCTTTTGATAAATCAATAATTCTATCGTCAATAAAAGGTCCTCTGTCGTTTACTTTTACACGAATAATATTTCCATTATCTAAATGCTTTACATAAACATACACGCCTAAAGGGAGAAATTTATGAGCAGCAGTCATATCGTCTTCATCAAAAGTTTCGCCATTAGCTGTGAGTTTGCCATCAAAACCAGGCCCATACCATGAAGCATGTCCTACTTCAACAAAACCATCAGCATTTAAAAGCGGATAATACCTTTCCCCCCTTACTGTATATGGCTTTACTCTTTGAGCGTCGCTAAAGACATAAGGCTCTGTTTTTGTACCACAAGCTGTTAAAAATAGAAGAGATATTAAAAGTATGATTGATTTATTAAACATAGTTCACCCCGTATCTAAGAAGTGCGACAATAAGCATGCCTAAGGTTAAAGTAAGAAATAATGATTTTGTGAAATAAGCAATGAGAAAAGTTGGTATTGACGCAATTAAAAAAAGATTAGTTATCGAAAAATCAAGGCTATTTGAACGTACAACAAGCTCTGAAATAGTAAGTGCCGATAAAATTGCAGGAGGAATATAAGATAGGCATTTTTTTATAAATAGAGGAAGTTCCACATTATTAAATAAGGTAATAGGTGAAAGTCTTATAAAGAGCATAATAAGAGCTATAGAAAAAGTGAGTAATAAAATAGTGTTATTTGACATATTTGCTGTTTGCTTCCTTATTATCTAGCTTTTTTTTCGTTTTTTATTTCAATATAAGCTGCAAAAGCGGCTGAAAGTACTGAAGCCAAAATAAGACTATAGTTAGAAAAACCTAGCATAATAAAGACTAAAAGTAAAACAGCACTCAATATTGCAACAATAAACTGTAGTCTTTCAAGGCAAAGGGGAACAAGTAGGGCTATAAACATCGCAGGCAAGGCAAAGTCAATACCATAAGGTTTGATATCTGTGAGAAGTTCGCCTGAAATAACGCCAAGCACAGTGCCTGAAATCCAGCCAAGATGTGAAACAATATTTATCATATAGCCTTCACATTTATCGTCATGAGTAAATTCAGTATATTTTTTACGCCAATTTGCGTAGTGTACAGCATAGGTTTCGTCTGTTATATGCGATGCAAAAAGCATTTTTTGTACATAAGAAAAAGACTTTAAAAAAGGTAATAAGGACGAAACCATCAAGAAGTAACGTAGATTTATAAGAAAATTAGCTAAAAGAATAGACATAAATGGCGAGTTTGTACCTATCATTGCTGCAGTGATAAATTGACCAGAGCCAGCAAATATCGTAATAGACATGAGAATAGCATAATGAGCTGGAATTGAACTTTTTACAGCAAGCACGCCAAAGGCAAAACCAAGTGGTAAATATGCAAGAAATATAGGAGAAGCTAGTGAAGCTCCCTTAATATATGCCTTTATAGTATTATTAGAAAAAATTGCCATTTCTACTCCTTGAATATCTGAAAATGTTTATCCTATTCTTAAAAAAAATCAAGAAAAAAGTCTTTTTATAAAAGAAAAAATATATTTTCAATCAAATAAAGTAAATGTGAAAATAAGTAGTAAAAAGTTAAAATTTAATTCTCCTTTTTACAACTTGCAAAATAAAAAAAAATACGGCATAAAGTTTGTGTAAGTGAATTTCACTGGCATTTTAAGATTAATATTAAAGTCAGGAACTTTTGTATGAATAGCAAGATAGTTATAGATAATTTAGGCAAGATCAAAGCACATCAATTTAAGGCTAAAGGTGTAGAACTTTTACCTTATTATGTTAAAGCTTTAAGAGAGATTTGCAAAAGCTCTGCCCCACTTCCTACAAGCTTAAGAGCCCCACTTCGTGAAGCTACTGCTGTTATTGCAAAAGACACAAGTATTGAAACTATAGCAAAAAAGAAGATTTCCTATAATCCTGGCAATGAAAAAGAATTGCTTGAAATTGCTGAAAGATGCCATAATTTCTTTTCAAAAGCAGCCACAATAGAAAAAAGAGAAGACGCACAAAAACGTAAATTGCGTATGGATAAAGCGTTAAACATAGGCTATAGACTTTTAAAACAAAATAAAATTTCTGAAGCAGACCAAGCTTTTCAAGAAGCAGTAAAATGCTATAAAAATGAACATAAACTCTTTATTCTCATTACAAAAGCTCTATGCGAAGCACAGCAGTATAAACGTGCTACTACATATTTAAAAAAAGCAAAAGAAATCTTTCCTGCTGATGATGCTGAAGTGCTTGCTCTTACAGAATTTGTTACTTCAAATATCGAAAAATAAACTTGCCTTTTAGATTAAGAGTATTATCTCTTATGAAATATCAATTTTTTTGGAGGAATTATGTTTGTTCTTGCTAATGTTTTAGGCACTATTGCTGCATTATTACATACAATTATTAATATCTATACATTTGTTATTATTATAGCTTCACTTCTTTCTTGGGTTAATCCAGACCCCTATAATCCTATAGTAAGAGTATTACGCTCGCTTACAGATCCTGTTTTTGATTTTGTTCGTAGGCATGTTCCTTTTTCTAGAGCAGGTGCTATAGATTTAGCTCCTCTTATTGTCTTACTCTTTTTATTTTTATTTGACGGAGCTGTAGTTCAATCTTTAGCTGACTTTGCTCGTAGTATGTAGAAATTATAGTAAATAATTAATGAAAAGTAAAAGTATCTCTTGATATTTTTACTTTTTTTTTATTTAAAAATTATATTAAATTAAAAAAAATATACAAAAATAGAAAAAAAGTATTCACTTTTAGTTTTACCTATGCTATTAATAAATTAAGAATAGTTATATTTAAATTTTTGAGTAATTAGCTAGTAGCTATCACTTATTAAGTAAACTATATTCTATTTTGTTTTTAAATCTTTAACCATAAGGAGCCAACTATGGAGAATACAGATCTTGAATTTTTTCAAACAGTTGCATTTAAAAACCCAGAAATTAAATCATTAGTAGATGAGCACATTATCCTCAGCAAACAAGTAGACAAGCTCTCTTCTAAACCCTTTCATACTCCTGACGAAGCTATGAATCTAAAAAATTTAAAAAAATTAAAACTTGATAATAAAACCCTGCTACAATCAAGGATAGAACAATTATAAGTTATCAAATTATAAAGGAAAAATAATGAAAACCACCTAAGTTTTAGGTGGTTTTTTTTGTGTTCTGTAAACAAAGATGTGTTTTAACGCAATTAAGCTTTTTTGTCTTCTATTGCTAAAAGAAATTTTTATAGTTCTAGTCAATTATTTTATGCCATAAAGATATTTTTTTAAAATGATATAAGTAAAATCTTTGCTTGCATTTATTAATAATTTTCTATACATAAAATAGCACTTGCTAAACAAATTAAAAAGCATTATATTATATAGAGATTATAAAAGAGGTTAACTCATGCCAATTTTTGAATTTACTTGTAAATCTTGTAATAAAAACTTTGAAGAACTTGTATTGAAAGCTGATGAAGAAGTTAGCTGTCCTAGCTGCTCTTCAAAACAAATTGAAAAACTTATGTCTTCATGCAGACATTCTTCTCAAAATGCCTCAAGTTCTGTTTCTGATTTTTCCTCATCTCAAAAATTTTCCTCTGGCAGTGGTTGTTCTGGTTGTTCTGGCGGAAATTGTTCAAGTTGTGGTTAGTTGTAAATTAAATAAGGATTTTTAGATATTATGAATACATTATGCATTGCAACTCGTGGTTCACAACTTGCTTTATGGCAAGCAAATCATATAAAAACTCTTCTTTCTCAAATTGATCCAACTTTAGAAATAAAGCTTGAAATCATCAAAACGCAAGGCGATAAAATCCTTGACGTTGCCTTAGCAAAGGTCGGTGGTAAGGGTTTATTTGTGAAAGAAATTGAAGAAGCTTTATTAGACAAAAGAGCTGATATTGCTGTTCATAGTTTAAAAGATGTACCTATGGTATTGCCACAAGGTTTAAAAATAGCAGCATATCTTGAACGTGAAACACCTTTTGATCTATTTATTTCAGAAAAGTATAAATCTTTTGAAGAATTAGAACAAAATGCAACTTTAGGCACTTCTTCTTTAAGAAGACAAGCTCAAGCACTTTTGATAAGACCTGATCTAAACATAAAACTTTTACGTGGAAATGTTGAAACAAGAATAAATAAAATGAAAGCAGGAGAATACGATGCTATAATTCTTGCTCATGCAGGTGTAAAACGCCTAAATCTTTCAGCAAAATACACACAGTCTCTCTTACCTCCTCTTTTCTTGCCAGCAGTTGGGCAAGGGGCTTTAGCATTAGAAGTAAGAGAAGACGATGCACGCATTAATGAGCTACTTTCACAGCTAGACCATCTTTCAACAAGAAAATGCGTTGAAGCTGAAAGAGCCTTTATGAGAACCCTAGAAGGTGGTTGCCAAGTGCCTATTGCTGCTTATGCAACTATGCAAGATGAAAAGACAATCTGTCTTCAAGCTAGGGTTGCAAGGCCAGATGGCTCAGATACAATTAATGCTTCAAAAACTTCCACAAATGCAGAAGAATGTGGAATTAGCTTAGCAAATGAAATGTTAGAAAAAGGTGCAAAAGAGATACTAGATGCTTTAGTTTGTGACACTGAATAATATGCCTTAATTAAAAAAAGAAGGTAGACTATGTCTCAACAAGAATTAGCTAAAGGATTAACTAAAAGAATGGTTAAGGGATTTAAATTGCACACGCAGTGCCCACTTGATCGTATATCTTACGAAACAAGTAATGATATCCCGCGTTCTAAACAAATAAAACATTTTCAGCCTAGAGCTTTTAAAGCTTTGGAATTAGCTGTTAATATTGATAAATTAGATTATAATATATATTTGTCTTCCGAGCCTAACCTTGGTCGTTCATCTATAGTTACGGAATTTTTAAAACCTTATGCAAAGAAAAAGCAAACACCGCCTGATCTTCTTTATGTAAATAATTTTGAAGACCAAGATAGACCAATATTGCTTTATGTGCCAGCTGGAACTGGTAAACTTCTTAAAAATGGTCTTGCAAAAACTGTTTTAGAAATTCGTAAAGAATTAATAGCAAAATTTGAAACTGATAATTATATCAAGAATAGATCAAAGCTTTTAGACGATTTTAATGATCAAAAAAATGGATTATTAAAAGAAATGAATACAATAGCGTCTGAAAGAAATTTCTTGCTTGATTTTGAAGATAAAAATTCAATCACTCTGTTTCCAGTAATGGAAGGCAAAAAAATTTCTGACGAAGAATTTGCTACACTTGATAAAGATGTACAAGATACTTATAATCAGCATGGTGATGTTCTTCTTCAAATTTTGACTGAAATCATAAGAAAAATTTCAAAAATCGAAGCTGATTATAAAGATAATGAAAAAAATCTTGATAAGTCTATTATGGAAGATGTTCTCAATAGATTGCTTAATCCTTTTTTGAATAAGTTTATTAAAGCTCTCAAAACAGTAGATAAATTTAATGAACATGAAGAGGCATTAAAACAATATTTTGAATTATTACGTCAAGATATGCTTGATAATTTTGATATCTTTTTACCAAAAGATCATCAAGGCCAAAGCCATCATCAAAATGAACATCTTTCACTTCACCATGAGAGTGAAATCTATCGTTATGAAATAAATCTCTTTGTTGATAATTCACAAACAAAGGGTGCTCCTATTCTTTATGAAGATAACCCAACCTCCTTTAATCTTTTAGGAAGTATTGAAAGAGAATCTGAAATGGGCACGCTTATTACTGATTTTACTCTTATCAAAGCTGGTTCGCTTCATAAGGCATTAGGTGGCTATCTTATTATTCATCTTGAAGATATTCTTCAGTACACAAATGCGTGGGAAGGCCTTATGCGTACGCTAAGAGCCTCTGTTTCACGCATACACGAATCAGCCGAACAAAGTGAAGCTATTCGTACAAAAGGTATTGAACCAGCACCTATTCCATTAGATTTAAAATTTATCTTGATAGGAACGGATAATTTATACGAAAAACTCATTACCCATGATGAAAGATTTGCTAAATTTTTCAAAATTAAAGCGCAACTTGTAGATACTTGTGAAAGAAATTCTGCAAATATTAAACAATGGCTTGCAAGTTTAACTCCTATTCTAGACTCTGAAGATTTGCTGCCTTTTACAAAGTCTGCTCTTGCAGCTTTGGTAGACTTCTCTTCCCTACTTTCGCACGATCAAAAGAAATTATCGCTTAAATTTTCTATAATTCGTGATGTTATGCTTGAGGCTTCAACTTTGGCTAAAATAGCTCAAAAAACTATAGTTGATGTTGATATGCTTGAGCTTTCGCTTTCTGATAGAAAATTTAGACATAACTATCTTGAAGAAGAACTTATCAACGAATATTGCAGAGAGATGATTCATATTCAAACCGACGGCTTTGCTGTTGGCAAGGTGAATGCTTTATCTGTAACTATGTATGGTGATTATGAATTTGGCTTACCGCATCAAATATCATGCACAGCTGGAGTTGGGCATGGCGGTATTATAGATTTAGAAAGAGAAGCTGAACTTGGCGGCCCTATTCATACTAAAGCTGTTATGATTCTCAAATCTTATCTTATAAATCAATTTGCACAAAATAAACCCCTTGTTCTTACTGGCTCTCTTTGTTTAGAGCAGTGCTATGCAGGTATTGATGGTGATTCTGCTTCTGGTGCTGAGCTTGCAGCTTTATTATCTGCTATTGCTGAACAACCTATAAATCTTTCACTTGCATTTACAGGCGCACTTAGTCCTTCTGGTAAGATTTTGTCTGTTGGTTTTGTAACAAAAAAGATAGAAGGTTTCTTTGCAATCTGTAACTATAGGGGCCTTACAGGAAAGCAAGGTGTTATTATTCCTTATGTTAATAAGGATAATCTTATGTTAGATAAAAAAGTAAAAGAAGCTGTTGATCAAGGTTTATTCCATATTTATCCTGTAAAAACTATAAACGAAGCCCTTACTTTGCTTACCGGACTTTCTTGTGGAAACCTGAGAAAAGATAAAACTTATACAAAAAATTCTTTCTTTGAAAAAGTTGATAACAAGCTAAAGCTTTTTGGCTGGTTAGCTGATAATTCTTTCAAAACAAAACCTAGAATCTAAGATTTATATAAAAATAAACAAAAGAAATGAGATTGTTTTATAACTTTGTTCTTTTCTCAAATAATATTATAATCTTATTATAAGGTATTTTATTATCAATTGTTTTAATTATTGTTTAAAATTCTTGACAGCATTTATCATTAAGTGTTATTATTTGTACTCGATTATTTAGAGAAGGGAAATTATGAAATATAAAATGGAAAAATCTATCAAAACTAATGCGTTAAGGGTAAGCCTTCCACTTGTTGCTGCTCTTGCTGTTGCAACACCAAATATTGCGCAAGCTGAAGGTTATGCTTTACAAAACTGGTCTGCTCGTGGTGCGGCTTTAGCAGGTGGTTTAGTAGCTCGTGGTGGCGATGCTTCCGTAGCTGCATACAACCCTGCTGCTATGACAGAACTAGAAGGCACACAAATCATGCTTGGTGGTGAATTTATTCTTCCACAAATTACTATGGAGTTTGCAAAATCTGGAAGAGAGAACGCAAAGTCATACAACTTCTTTGTGCCAAATGCCTATTTAACACATAAAGTTAACGACAAGCTCGCTGTTGGTTTAGCTACCTACTCTCGTTTTGGTTTAGGTTCAGAATACGAATCTGAATGGGCAGGTAGATATAGCACATACCATGCTACTATATTAACTTCTACAGTAAGCCCAGTTGTAGCGTATAAAGTGACAGATAAACTTTCACTTGGTGCAGGCTTTGAAATTTCTGGTATCACTGTTGATATGAAACAAAAAGCACCAAATCCTTTTGCTGCTTTAGGTTACGCTGATGTTGATGTTGATGTCACTGGTGATCTAGCATTTGGTTATGCTTTCAACCTTTCTGCACATTATAGATTTAACGATCAATGGGCAGCAGGTTTAGTGTATCGTATGGGACCTCGCTATGATATAGAAGGTGACTTTACAACTATAGCCCCTACTCCACTTGGTACATTAACTACTGTTGTAGATGCAAGCGCAACTCTTGACACACCTGATCAAATTAACTTAGCTGTTGCGTATGCACCAACAGAAAAACTTTCTTTTGAAGCTGGCTTTGCTTATGTAATGTGGAGTGAGTATCAAAACTTAGATATTACACATGGTAATACTACAACATATAACCCAAAAGATTGGGACGACACTTACTTCTTCTCACTCAGTGCTGAATATGATGCTTTAGACTGGTTAACATTACGTGCAGGTGTAAGCTATGAAACTTCACCAATGAACCACAAACATGCTGAATATATCTTACCTACAGACGGTAGAATAAACTATAGCGTAGGTGCTGGTTTCCATAAAGATGATTGGACATTAGATCTTGGTTATACTTACCATGATATTAATACTTTAGACTATAACGAATCAACAGCAACTGGTGTGGATCAAGCAAGTAGAGCTATCAACACAGATGCACATGCTTTCTCATTCAACTTAAGCTATAAATTCTAATATTGAATTAAATAACTTATTATGGGTATTGGGTATAAAAGCTCAATACCCTTTTTTTCATCTTTTTAAAGGAATATTATAATGATAGGTACTTATGCAAATACTGCGGCTATAATTGTAGGCACTATTGTAGGCTGTACTTTAAAAAAAGGTTTGAACGAAAAACAAAATACAATTTTAATGCAAGCTATGGGGCTTGCTGCAACAGCAATTGGCGTAAATTCCTTAGTGACAAGTATGTCAAAAAGTACATTGCCTGTACTTTTTATTGTTTCTCTTGCAATTGGCGGTTTTATTGGCCAAACATTAAGGCTTGATGAAAGAATAGAAAATCTTGGTACTCGCTTTAAAAAACTAGGCAATTTAGAAGGTTTAGTTACAGCTGTTTTACTTTTTTGTATAGGAACACTCTCTATTTTAGGACCAATTGAAAGTGCGTTAAACCAAAATCACGTTCTTTTATACACAAATGCCACTCTTGATTTAGTTACTTCTATGGTGCTTGCCTCGAGTTTTGGATTTTCTATTTTCTACTCTGCTCCAATACTCTTTATATGGCAAGGGGCAATTTTTCTCTGTGCTTCTTTTTTAGAACCATTTATCACAAAAGAACTTATGGCTGAAATTGGTCTTGTAGGTGGAATTTTAATATTGTGCACAGGTTTAAATATTTTAGAAGCTATAAAGGTGAAAACTATTAATTTCCTCCCTGCTCTCTTGATTCCGCCTTTCTATTTTTTAATTTTCTAAGTAAGATTAAAAAAAAAAGGAAGAAATAAATTTCTTCCTTTTTTTGTTTTTTATCTGTTTATTTTACAGCTACATTTTTTTCTTTGCTTATTCTTTCAGATAAAGCAAGAATTGAATTAGCATAGATTGTGAGATTATTGTATCTTCTTAAGACTTTTTGTTTTGCTGAAATAGAAGAATTTGTTTTCCAATTATGCTTATATAAGTAGTTAGAAGCAGAGGCAATTGCATCAGCTGGATCAAAGAGATTTATAATACCGTCGTTATTGCCATCTACTCCAAATTTATCAATATTTGAAGGCATAAATTGGCATAAACCAATTGCACCATACATTGAACCAGGCATTGCAAATGGGTCAAGATTGTTTTCTATAAGATATTTTGTTAATGCTTTAAATTCAGTATAAGCCCATTTAGAACGTTGTTGCATCTTTGTGTTTATCCACTTTATATTTGAAGTGGCGTTTTTAGGCAACTTAGCCATATATTCAGGAATTTGCTTATAATTTGTTGAAACAGCCATTGAGGCTAAGGTGTAAAAAGCAGTTTCACTCCCTAAGTAACCACCAAGTCTTGTTTCAGTGTAGAGTAAAGCAGCTATCACTTCTTTTGGAACTTTATATTTTTTTTCTGCTGCTATAAAGGCGTCGTAATTTTCGTTAATAAAATTATTACAAGCTTGTGCATTTTTAGCTGTAACATGGTTTTTATACCATGGACCAGGTGTTTTATAGCCTTTTATTGTATAGTCTTTACGAGGTGATTTCTTGGTAGTTGTTTTCTTTTTTGGTTTAAAGTTAATAGAATATAGTTCTTTGACTTTAAGTCCCATTGGATCTTGAGAAATAGTTTCAGGGAGTTTAGAAATAAAGTAGGCTGACTTTTTTTCGTCAAGCCCGTCTTCGATTAATTGAAGATAAATATCTTCCCAGTGCGAAGATATTGTAACATTAGAGGCATCAAAATTATGCATAGACGCTTTTAGCGTATATGGAGTGTGTGTTATTTTAGGTTTTTCATATTCTAATTTCGCATAGCTAGCTTTTGATGGTATAGCGTATGAAGTGAGATTATTATTACTGCTATTATAAGAAGCATTTACAGGGGGAGCTTCAAAGCTTTTGAAGGTAGTGCTATACATAAGTTTACTACGTTCTGCTCTTGCTTTTTCTTGCTCTTTTTCTTTTCTTTGTTTTTCTAGAACATATTTATTATAAATTTGATTTTCGCTATCAGTATTGATAGCTTTAGTTGAAGTTGTGTATGTTTGATCATTAGCTACAGATTCATTTTTTGAACAAGCACATATCATCAAAGACAAAGCAATAAAACTAAGAGGGAGGTATTTCACTTTTTTACTCCTAAAATACATTTAATGTCCAATTTACTTTACCTAAAAAATAGTTTTTTATCGTGTTATAAGGTTGTGTGAGTTTTGGAAAAAGTTTTTCGTCAGATACTAAATCTAACATGAGTTCATCTTCATTTAAGTTTAAACTTGAGTGGAAAACTCGGTAAAGCGAGATGCCTTGTTGAGGAAAACAAAAGGCCATAATTTCACCGTATTCGATGTCTTTTACTGAACTATCAATGCCAATGATTGCGTCTTTTGTTATTGCTGGTTGCATGTTTTTATTATTATATTGAAAGAATAATAAAGAATTTTTAATACAAACATCAGGCAAGGTCATGTAAGAGTGTATATCGAATATTTTATTGTTTTTTTCGTCTACTTCGCCTTTATATAAGGAAGAGTAGATTGCAACTCTCTTTGCTCCTAAGTTTGGCTGGCTATTAAAAGCTTTGTTTTCATTAAGAGTAAAGTTTGTTTTTTCAAGTTTATTTTGATTGTTATTATAAATAGCATCAGAAGTGTTGTATAGGTATTTTGGCTCTACTGCATTTTCAATCCACTCTATATTAACAGAATATTTTTTTAATAATGTTATAAGCCATGAATCAGGAATGCTTTGTTTTTTTTGTAGAGACGAAATAGTTGACTGTTGCACTCCTAGTGCAGCTGCTAATTCCTTTTGTGTTTTAGAGCCTGTGCAATCATAAATTCTTTTTAATTTTTCTTTAAAAAGTTGCTCAGTTGACATATTTGTCATTCTAGCCCCCATAAATATATATAGCACAATTTGAAAAAATTACCATTATTTTATTATTCAAAAAATAAAATATTATCAAATAGATACTGTGTTAGAAATTAAATAATTATATTTATTATAACATAAATAAAGAAAATAGATTTAAACTATTAATATAGTATAACATAAAATATAATATCAATCAAGTGGTATTATAATGTATTTTAAAGCATTAATTGTATTATAATAATGGTTTTATAGCATAAAATATGATTTTACAGAAAAAAATGTTTTTTTATTGATATAAAGTTTATTTCTTATACATTTTACGATATAGGTGTTTTAAATGAAAAAGTCTTTTGCACATCAAGTAGCAAAAGACTTTTAACATTCTATAGTGTTATAATTTTACTTGATAGACTTTAGTAAAGGATGATCAGGCGATAAGAATACGCGAGCGTCTTTTTTGAGAGATTTTTGCATAGCTTCTAAGCCTCTTTGTAAATCGTAAAATTCAGGTGATTTTGAAAATGCGTCGCCATAGATTTGTGCAGCTTGGCTATCGCCTTCACCGCGTATTACTTGAGATTTGAAATTTGCGTCTGCTAAGATAACAGCTCTTTCTTTATCTGCTTCTGATTTTATTTTTGTTGATTCTTCAGAACCTTCTGAACGGTATTGTTTTGCTTGTCTTTCACGTTCAGCGCGCATTCTGTCAAAGATAGCTCTTTGGTTTTCTTGAGGAAGGTCAGTACGTTTAATGCGCACGTCAATAACCTCAATACCAAATTCTTTCATTTGAGCTGATGCAAGTTCAGTAACAATATCCATAA
>CAYJHN010000030.1:0-13767 GCA_964369985.1 uncultured Desulfovibrionaceae bacterium
CTTGCGCTCCATACGAATGAGCTGATTAATTGTAGGCATACTTTCTCCAAAAAAAAGTAAATAACATTTCTCTTCTGTCAAAATAGCCAATCCATAGAGACAGAAACAAGATATTTACAACTATAAAGCAAGATTTGTCAAGTTTTTTTTTGATAATTTTAAATTTTTTATAAAAAGTCTAGGGTGTATTTCCAAATTCAAAAATTTTGTGAATTTTACAACGAAAATGGAGTTTTTGTGGAATGGAGTGTATTAAAATAATACATGACTGGAGCAAAAATGACATTTTTCAGCAGTAAAAACGTAAAAGAATGAATTTAGAAACACAGCCTAGAAAATTCTTCTACATTATATATAGCAAATAATTTTTAATTAATATTTTTTTTTATATAATAGCCTTGAAGAGAAGCGGCAAAAAATATTAAAGCCATTCCTAAGCAGGCAAGAAGTGGTGGTTTTTCTGAAAAAAATGTAATGCCTATGATTACTGTGATGGCAAGTTGAAAATAATTAAAAGGAGCTAGGGCTGCTGCTCTTACATATCGGGAGGGTATGACATACAAAACTTGACCTAAAAAAGCGAGTAGGGCAACAAGAGTAATTATAGATATATGCCAAGTAAAATCTACTTGTGAAAAAGATAAAATACTAAAATCAACTTTTTGCATGATGCAAAATAAAAATGCAATTATAACTGAAATAACATTTCCCCAAAATGTTAAAACATAGGCTGGGGCATTATTGGCTATTTTTCTAGTAAATATTTGAAGTAACATTGAAAAAAACATTGCAATAAGAGCAAAGAGAAATCCAATATATGTTGTATCAGCTGAAAGATTACTAAAGTCAATTGATAATGGGTTTATCACAAAAAATACACCTACAAAACCAAGTAAAACTGTAAACCATTGTCTTATACTTACTTTTTCACCAAGTAACAAAGGGGAAAAGGCAAGTAGCGCAATAGGTGCACATAAAAATAAGCTTGCAGCCATTGAAAAGGGGATATACTGAAATGAAAGAAAGTAAAAAACCGAGGTGCAGCCTTGAAAAATTCCTCGAATAAATATAAGGCTTTTGCCATGAGTAGGAAATATTTCTTTGGCTTTTGTAGTTAATAAAACAAGAGCAAGTGAAAATATGCTTAGGTAGGCTGAGCGAATAAGAATTAATAAAGTTGGTGCAAAGCCTTCTTTTACCAGTTGGCTACCAATTGCATCAGAAAAGGCAAGAAATGCCATTGAAAGAGCAAAGATTTTATAACCAATTGTTGATGATTTATTCAATTTGTGTTCCAAAATATTAAATTTTAATGATTTTACTTTTTGTATTCATTTTGTCAAGGTATAAGGGTATAAGCTTTTTTTATAATAAATTATTTCAATAATCAAAATTAGAGATATTGTATTGGAATATTTTTATTAAAGACTAGTTAAACGAGAAAATCAGATGTCTTGACTCTTTATTAAATAAAAGTTATATTTATGCAACATTTAAATTGGAGTTCCTATGTTCAATAGAATTTTTTCTTCATATCAGTATAGAATATTCATATTTCTTTTTCTTTTTCTAAGTGCATCTTTTGTGTCGATTGCTTTTTTAGGAAGAAATCTTTTAGCAGATATTTCTGAAAAAGAAAGAGGAAACTATCTTATTTCATTCACTAAAGTGTTAGAATCAGAAATTCCACGTGGTGGCTATGATGAAATTTTAAAAGAACTTAATCTCGAAAATGCGACAAGAGATGAAAAAATTAAAGCTCTTCAAAATGTTTTATCACCAATTACCGACTATGTAAGCACTCTTGCTTCTGGTCTTGGTGTTGGTTTTTATAGCAATGAGTTAGATGCAATTCTTACTTATGGCCCCTCTTCATCATACAAGCATCTTGTAGGTGTAAGTATTGATGATAATCACCCTGCAAGACAAGTTATGCAATCAAACATTCTTATGGTAAATAAGGGTGCTATGGTACGTGGTGAGATTTTAAACGCCATGCTTCCTATTGAGCGTCAAGGAAAAGTAATTGGCTATACTTGGGCTAACCAACTTGCACAAAAATTAGATGAAGAATTTAGTCAAACTGTTCAGCAAGTTGTGTTGTTACTTGCTCTTTGCTTTCTAGGTATTTCACTTCTACTTGCTTTGCTTGCTATGTTCTATATTAAGGATGTAACAAAACTAGTCAACGGCATTGATGATATACGCAATGGAACAGCTTCGCGTATGCCTATGATTAGTGGTAAGCTTGGTGAGGTTGCAAAAAGCATAAACACAATGACCGAGCAGATTACGCTAGCTAATTCTGAATCAGCTCGTGCTATTCTAACTTTGCAAAATATTTTAGATAATTTAGATGTAGGTATATTTATTTACGACACAAAGAAAAAAGAAATTGTATATGCAAACAAATATACGCAATCAAAACTAGGTTTAAAAGGTATACTTGGTGAAACTTTTGCTCAAACTTTCTATGGAGCAAACGACTTTACTTCATGCCCATGCTTTAATGCTGAAGGTGATCCTAACTTTGAAGTACATCATCGAAATCACTTTATTAAAGATATTCAAACTAATGTTTATATTATTGAAAGACTTGTTACTTGGCATGATGGAAGAACCTTGCTCATGCTAGTTGTTTCACATATCAATAGTTAAAATAGGTACAAAATGTCAGTTATGATAAACTGTAAAAATAAATTTATAAAGTTTTATTCATACCTTATAATAGGCATGATTGCTTTAGCTGCCTTTGTAGAATTTTCTACAAGGCAAGCTTTTGCTAAAGAAATTAAAGATGAATTCTCACATAGAATGCTTATTAATGAAGAAAAAGAACTTATTAAAGGAATGACCTTTAATGTGGCCTATAATAGCGACCATAAGCCATTTCAATATACAGATTCGAGTGGTAAAGCTAATGGTACTATTATTGCTATGCTTAATAAGCTTGCCGAAAAGTATAAATTCAAAATCAATTATGAAGTATACGATGATTTAAAAGCTGTAAATTCCTATTACGATATTATTATAGCTACTGTTGCAGATCTTTATAAAATTAATAGAAATTACAGATCTACAATATCGTATCACGAAGAAAGTATGATGATGATTTTCCCAAAAAACATCAACTTACCTGAATTGCGTAACAATAAAAATATTATTGGTGTTTTGAATTATCTTGTTGATTTAACAGATTTAAATAAAGATTTTCCTGAATCATATTTTAAAAAATTTGACACTTCAGCAGAACTTATTAAAGCCTATGATGCAGGCACAGTTGACGCGGCTATGTTTTCACGCACTTTGCTAGACGCTTCTATGCTTGGCGAAATGGCTTTTGTGCGTGAGTATTACAATAAACAGAATACCATGATAACAAGTGAAGTTGATATTTCACAAAGATTTTATATTTTAAATGATTTGGCTAGCCAGTTTTTGCCAATTTTTAATATAATGTTATCTGAAATTGATTATTCATCTACCTTACTACACGATGCAACACCGCACATGCAAGCAATGAGCTTTGTTGCTCCAACAAAGATTAGACTAGATTTAATCATTAGTGTTATTATTATAACTATCTTAGTGATATTAGCTCTTTATCAGTACACTGTATATAGAAAAAAGCAAAAACAGCATTCTCTTGTCATAGATAAGAAAACAAACATTCTTTCAATAGATGATTTTACACGTGAAGTGGAAAAGAAAATTAGCCATATTGAAGCTGGAAAATACAGACTTATTGGTATTGATATTGACTTGTTTAGACTTATTACAGCTTACTATGGTGCTGAAACAGCTGAAAATCTCATACAAAAAATGGCTCATCTACTTAAAGAAAATTTAGTAGGCGAAGAGGCCATAATTACACGTTATAGTAAAGATTATTTCTTGATTTTTAAAAGATCTTATGATGATGGACAAGAATTTAAAAATTTTGTTGATAATGTGCTTACACCTACATTTAAAGAAATAACAGGGGAGCATTATGCTTTAAGTTTTTCTGTTGGTATGTATGTTGTTAATGATTTAACTATTCCTCTTTCTGACATGATCACTTTTTCAGAACTTGCACGAAGACAAGGTAAAAACATTCATACAAATACCTATTATACTTTTGATGAAGTTATGAATAAACAATACCATGATAAATTAAATATCACATATCGTATGAACTCTGCTTTAGAAAATAACGAGTTTATAGTTGAACTTCAACCTAAGATAAATATAGAAACAAGAAAAATTGTCGGTGCAGAGGCTTTAGTGCGCTGGCATCCACCTAAAGAAGATAAAATATATCCAAACGATTTTATTCCAATTTTTGAAAAAAATGGTTTTATTTCAAAACTAGATATCTATGTTTTTGAAAAAATATGTAAATTTATTAAAGAAAATTCAAATTCTTTAAATGATATAAAAATTGCTGTTAATTTTTCACCTTATACTTTAGCAAACCCACAAATTGTAAAAGAAATTGTAGGACTTACAAAGAAGTATAATGTTTCACCTTCTAAAATCGAAATTGAAGTTGTAGAAAGCGTTATCGACGATATGCCTATTGCTGATCTTATTCAAAGGGTAAATAACTTTAAACAGCATGGCTTTAGTATTGCTCTAGATGATTTTGGTGCTGGCGCTTCATCACTTAACAGATTTGGTTTACTGCCTATAGATGTAATAAAATTTGATAAAAACTTTATAGATAATATAGACAATGAACGAATTGCGTCTACAGTTAAAAATTTTATTGCAAATAGTAAGGAGCTTAAATTAATAACTGTTGCAGAAGGTATTGAAACAAAAGAGCAACTTAAAATTATGGAAGAGGCTCAATGTGATATAGCACAGGGTTATCTTTTCTCTAAATCAATTTCAAAAGAAGAATTTTTAGAAAAAATCAAAGCTAACTTGCTTTATCTTATGTAAAAATACATATAAGATAGCTAAAGATAAAAATAAAAAAAGGCAGTTCACATAAGAAACTGCCTTTTTTTATATATTTATTATTTAAAATTCGAGCATAGATTGTAATATTTCAACTATGCAAAGAGAATAGACTTTCTTTATACTGAAATATTTAACATTGAGCCTTTACCTATAGACTTTAGTGCTTCGCCTTGTGCTTGTATTTGATTGAGGTTTTGGCTAGTTTGATTAATCATCTTACTTTGTAATGCTTCTGTAGGTGCATAAAGGGCAAAGGTAAAGGAATTTGCGCCATTCATACTTGCTGAGTTTGCTCTCATATCCATAAAAAAACCTCCTATTAATTCCTATTTAACATATCGGCAAATAGTAAAAAATTAATAGAAGGTATAATTATTTTTTTAAATTTTATATAAGAAATCTCAAATTTCTAAATCTATTTTATGATGATCTTAAAGTGTTTTCTGAAGCCATAAAGCAATTTTCAAGTTGGCTTTTTAAATAATTTATAACATCTTCAGCTGTAGAAGCTCCACTGTCATGTTTTGCGCTTGTTTCTAAGGAGTCTAAGGCTAATTTGCCATCGCCTGTTCGCATTTCTGATAATATAAGGTTAGCAATAGAGGCTTTGGCATCAGGAGTTTTACTTTCAGACATAATTTCATTTAAAACCTTAGTTGCTAAAAATTGTTTGCCAGTTTCACTTAATGTATTAATACTTGAAGTATTATTTTTTAATGCTTGTATAAGGTTTATTGTGAGTGTTCCTTCTTCGTATTTATTAGAAGATGGATTTGCTTTTTGGGAAATGCCTTCTAGATTTTTGCTTTGCATACCATTTGAACAGGCAGTTAAAATATCTTTATAGGCTGGTTCTATGGTTTTTAAATCTTTAGAAAGATCGACAATACTTTGAATGTCTTTACCTTGTAATGGTTTATAACCTTGTTGTATTGCAGTATTATTAGTGGCACTAGAGAGCATGTTATTTACTTGTGACGAACTAAAACCTCTTGCAGAAAGATTGATTTTTAATTGTTCTAGTGTTTTTTGGTTTTGCACTCTAATGGCGTCTTTACCAAAAGTAAAGCCATTTGAAAGTTTTGTCCACGCTTTTGCAAGAAAGTTTTGTGAACCAACTCTACCATTTTGCTTTAAAACAACATTCGAATCGGCTTTTATATTAGTTGAAATTAAATCGGTAAAAGCTCTACCTGCAATAGCATTTGTTGTTTGATTAATCATTATATACTCCGATACAGAATTTTAAAAAATTCTTATTTTATGATATTGTCTTTATACTTATTAGCATAATAACTACTCTTGTAAATGCAAATCATGTGCCAAAAGTATAGTTGTAAAGGAAAGTATGTGATTTCAAGTTGTTATAAAGCTTTCCTTTTATAATAGAAAAACAATTGCCAATTTTGTTGTCGGCAAAAATGTTTACTAGCAAAATGTCCCTGAGCATTGTTTTTATGCTTAACAGGGACATTTTTATTTATTGTGGCAATGATTTAAATTTTTTGCCAATGTTGTTGCATAAGCTGAGCTTCCATTGAAGTAGATGAATCAGAAGATGAAGTCGTGCTTGAATCTGTATTTTGTTCTATAGCTTGTAAATTTTCTCTAAAGTTTTCAATAGTAAGAACAAATTTATCTAAGTAATCTATAAAACTCTCGTTAGAAAGTGCTGCTATAGGTTTTTGGAAAGAAAAAGAAATAACATTTTCTTCGCTCACGCCAAATGTACCGCCATTTGTTGTATAAAAGAGTACATTTGAAGCAAGCAAATAATCTTTTATCTTTTCTTGTTCATTATATTCATTCATTGTACCAAAGTTTGAAACAAGTAAAAGGTTACCTGAATTATTGATTAAAGTAATGATTAAATCTTCACTTATCAGGGTAAGCGAATTTTCATCGTCTTTTTCTAGTTCTGCTAAGCCTAAAGTATTTTTTAAATGCTCAATAAGTAAATCAAATTCTTTTTCGTAAGACATATATACTCCTTAGAAAGTTTTTAAGTAAATTGGTTAAAAAAGTTAAAACTAGTTAACAGTGCCGTCTCTACTTACATGAATGCTAGAATCATTTGCAACATTTGTAAGCTGAGCAGTAAGTACTGTAGATACGTTTTGGTTAATATTTAATTGTGCCATATATTAGCCCTTTATTAAATTCTTTGCCAATTTTGTTGAGAGAGCTGATCCTCTATTGAAATTTCTTGGGAGGCATCTGTTTTTTCTTCAATTTGTTTAAACTTATTGAGGAAGTCTTCAATTGTATTGATAAAGGCATCAAGGATAAATATAAATTGCTCATTTGTTAATACCTGAATAGGGTATTGAAAACAAAATGAAATAATACCATCTTCATTTACAGCAAAGGCACCGCCATTTGAGCCGTTATATAAAACATTTGACTCAAGTAAGAGTTTTTTTATCTTTGCTTGATTTGCATAATCACGCATTTTTGCAAAATTTGAAACAATAATAAGATTACCTGATTGGTTGATAAATGAAATAAAAGTTTCTTTACTTAAAAATGTGCAGATATTTTGATCTTCTTTTTCTAAACTTTCTAAACCTAATGTGGCTTGTAAATGTGCTAAGAGAGCACTAAATTCATTTTCGTAGGTTAAAGACATGTTTAAACTCCTTTGATTAAAAAGATATAAGTTAGAATTATATGTTTCTTGTGCTTTAATGATACTATAAAGGATATAAATTGTCATCTTATTAATTTTAAGGTATTTAGATGATTACAATTATTACTTTATATGAATTTCGCCTTTGAATATATAATCTATATGAATATTGCAAAAAAAATGCCAAAAAAAATATACGTTTTTTTAAATGTAAAAATCAATTATATGAGCAAGATACGAAATCATAAAGAAAAGGTTTAAAATAGAATACCAATTATGTTGGCAATCTATAAAAATATAGTCATAATATTTTATTTTATTATTAATAAATACCAATAAAAACTTGCCTTAGAAGCTAAAGTCTTGTAAAATTTACTAAATTATTTTTTGAGGATACGCTTTATGAAACAAATTCATGTAACAGAAGCTGTTGGTATAGCTTTATGTCACGATATTACCGAAATTCAGCCTAATAAATGCAAAAAAGTGGCTTTTTCACGCGGACATATTATTAAGGAAGATGATATAGAACATCTTTTAAGAATAGGCAAAGAACATATATTTATTTGGGAAGATAAAGACGGCCTTGTGCATGAAGATGATGCAGCATACCGTATTGCAAGAGCAGTTTGTGGAAATTGCCTTGAATACACAAAACCAGAAGAGGGTAAGATCAGTGTAAAGTCAACAGTGCAGGGTTTGCTAAAGATTAATATTCCCTTGCTAGACAGATTAAACAGTATACCTGACATTACAATTTCTACTCTGCACACAATGCAAGAAGTTCAAGAAGGCAAAATAGTTGCAGGAACAAGAGTTATACCATTAGTTGTACGCGAAACTTCTTTAAAGGCTGTTGAGGAATGTTGTCATAATAATGAACCTTTATTACAGGTAATTCCTTTTAAATCATTAAAAATAGGCATAGTTGTAACTGGCAGCGAAGTGTATAAAGGACGAATCAAAGATGCTTTCACTCCTATTTTAACGCAAAAGTTTGCTTCTTGGAAATGTGATGTGCATGCAGTAGAAATGTCACCTGACGATCCAAATGAAATAATTAAAGCTATTCATAAAGTATTAGAGCAAAATGTTGATTTTATTGCTGTTACGGGTGGAATGAGTGTAGATCCAGACGATAAAACTCCTTTAGCTATAAAAACAGTTGGAAGCGAAGTTGTTAAATACGGCGCACCAATTTTTCCTGGTGCTATGTTTATGCTTGCTTATAAAGAAAGTGTGCCTATTGTTGGCTTGCCTGGCTGTGTTATGTACCATAAGGCAAGTATTTTAGATATAATAATGCCAAGAATTTTGGCAGGAATGAGAGTAACAGAACACGATATTATTCGTTTGGCTCATGGTGGTTTATGTGAATCTTGTGCTGTTTGCCATTATCCAGCTTGCTCTTTTGGTAAAAGCAATGCTTAACTAGCATTACTTCTCTGTAAAACATTATTTAAAAGATTAAAGGCTTAACTTTTTGTGATCTTACAGAAAGTTAAGCCTTTATATAGTTAAAGATAATAATATTTACATGATGAGGCTATAAAAATCTAAATAATGAATATCTAGTGAATTTTTACCATTTTCCCAACAGAATGAGTTGGGTTTGCATGTTCATCATAGAGAACTTTGTAGTTTAATTTATATTTTTGAATTGTTTTACTAGAAAGAATAAAAGAAATTTCTCTTTTTTTCTTCATTCCTGCTTTTAATGCATAAATAAATTCATCAAATTCCTCTAAATCGTTTTTATAAATAAAGCTTTTAATTGTTTCTTTATCATCAATATGAATTTTTTGATGAGCAAGGCCAAGCTTCACGAATTCTTCACCATAAAATTGTATGGTTTTAGTTTTGTTGTTGTAATGCCAAAAATCTATATCTAAAATACTAGAATACATATTGAGCAATTCTTGTGTGCTAAGAGCATTGTAGAAATATTTTTCTACAGTATTTCCTTGATGGTATTCTTCAAGTTGTTCTCGAAGATCACGAGTAAAACCAAGTATATAATCTGTGTGATCTAAATTGCCAGAATGAATTTTTATAAGGCTTACTTCTGCAGGTATCTCATTTCCTTCTAAATCACAGTGAAGCCAATTAAATTTTATAAAACCATTGTATCTTACTTCGTTTAATCCTTCTAAAACAGCTTCAGCCGTTGGCCTTCCATTAGGCTGAAATTCAGGTGAGAGCAAGAAAAAGTTTGTAAGATATTCGTTATATGTTTTTAAATTGAATATTTCAAGAGACTTATTATTACACATCACAGTTTCTCTTTTATCATTCCACAAGTTAAAGCCTAAAGGCATTGACGCTACAGTGATATTTGCAATTTCTTCTGGTAATTTGAATGAGGCAAGAAATTCAGAGGTAACGTCGTTGAGTTCAATTTTTGTTTTTTGTTCATTTTTTTCATAAACCAAAAGAAATTCATCAATAGGTAATGGCTTATAAAAATAATAACCCTGCCCGTAAGTACAACCTAGCTCTTGCAGAATGTCACTTTGTTCTTTTGTTTCAATGCCTTCGGCAACACAAATAGAAGAACCTAATTCTTTAATGATTTTAATAATATTTCTAATAATTGTTTTGTTTTGATTACTTGTAGCTATATTATCAACTAAGCCCTTATCTATTTTTACTTCAGTAAATTCAGCACGAGAGAGCATCATCAAATTTGAATGCTTTGCACCAAAATCATCTAATGATACTTCAAAACCAGCTTCATGTACTTCATGAAGTTTTTTTGCAAAAAAATCAAAGTCTAATTTGTCTATGCTTTCAGTTATTTCAACTTTAATATACTCATGTGGTATATTATATTTGTCACAAATTTTAACAATTTCATCTACCAAGTCATAAATCATAAAAGTGACTCGTGAAAAGTTAACAGCAATTTTTAGAGCTTTTCCTTTTTGAATAAGTCTTTGTAATAGTTGACATACTTTTTCAAATACAAAGAAGTCAATATATCTTATAGTGCCTTCAATTTCATAAATTGGAAGAAACTTATCAGGAGGGATTATTTTACCATTTTCGTCAGTTTTACGCACTAATGCTTCTGCACCAGCAATAACACCTGAAATAAAATCAACCTTTGGCTGTAAATACACACTATAATGTCCATTACGGATTTCACTAAGAATTATTTCTGTTGAATGCGAAGAATATTGCATTGTTTCAGAAAGGTTTTTATAATAATGCTGCTTTTCGGCAAGCATAATTTCGCCTGATTGAGTAATAGCAAGAGGGATATTTATATTTTTATTTTGCCAAATTCCGCCAACAGCAAAAGGGTAGTCAGGATTCTTTGAATATTCTATACGAAGTGTATGTATTAACTTTTCAAAGCTCAATTGATCTATATCAAGGCAAAAGCCAACAAATTCATCACCTGCTACACGATATAGTTCAACAGGTATGAATTTTGAAAGTGTATTTGCAATGTTTATAAGCATCTGATCGCCATGATCAGGGCCATATACTTCATTTATTTTTTTAAGTGAGTTTGCATCAACATGAACAACGCCAAAAGATTGAAGCTTAGACGAATCTAATTCTTCTAAACGTGCAATATATTTATTTCTATTATAAATACCTGTAAGTGTATCAGTAAAAGAAAGTTTTTCCAATTGCTCAAAAGTTTGAACTTTTCTAATGTTTTCAAGAATGAAAAGAGCAACAGAATTAAGCAAGTTGAAATTCTCGATATTTGAACATGGATTGTCTATAGTTAAAAAGAAAATAATTTCATCGTTTTTAAGCAGAGGCACCATCATAAGATTTTCTATCTCTAATTTAGTAAAAAGAGCATAGAGTTCAGGTGAATGCTGTAAAACTTCTTCTCTTGATCTAAAAGAATATTTATTTTCTTTGTAAAAACTAGAAATAATATGTTGAATTTTATTAAATTCAATAAGAGGTATCTGTGCAGAAACTCTTAAATCTTCTGTTTGTGCCCATTCATGAGTGTGGTATGCGAGCTGAGCTTTATTATCGACTTTAAATAAAGACGCTCTTTGTGCTTTATAATAATTTGCAACTATAGTTAAAAGCTTATTGATAGCAATATCTATATCAGTAGAATTTATAAATGCATTGATACACGCAAGAAGAGTTTGCTCAGAAGAAAGCTTGTCCTCAAGCTGAGTTAGTTCTCCTAAAATATGCGTAACATCGCTACCTATGCTCAATCTATAAGCTTTATCATCAATCTTAATAATTGTGCTTTGAATAGTATAGTTTTTTTTGTTTTGTTCAATATAGGTATTGAAAGATAAAAAAGCATCCTCACGAAGATAAGCACTATTACAAAAAGAGCATGGCTTCTTTTTTCTATAAATAACTTCGTGACAAGTTAAACCAAAATACGCATCTTCCTCAACTTCAAAAAGATCGCGTGCGGTTTTATTTAAATAAAGTAGGGTGTTTGTCTCTAAATCTGTGATATAGCAAACTAAATCCAGTTTGTCCATTGCTACTTTAGAGAGAAATTCATAATTCATAATTAAGACTCCAAACTAAATAATGCGAGAGGCAACGTACAGGTGTTTGCATTTGAATTATTTATAATGCTATTCTTATAAAATTACAAGTCTTTTTTTGTGCTTTTTTTAACTTATTTATGTTTTTATTATATTTATTTTTATGCTTTATTTTTTAATTTATAATTTTGTGCTTTTTTACTTATTGCCATTAATAGGCTTTAATTATATCTAGCTTATGTATTGATTGTTTTGCTATCAATAGTTTATAAACAAAGGATATGTGATGGAAAATCTTTTTCTTACTCTTGTTCCCATTTTTGGTATTATGCTCATTGGTGTTTTTTCAGAGCGCTTTGAGCTTTTGCCAAAAGAAACAACACATTGTCTTGGACAGTATATTTACTGGTATGGCATACCAATGCTTTTATTTTATTTAATGGCAACTTCAGAAATTGACGAAATATCTACCGATGCTATTCTTGCTTGCGTTTTTGCTATCACAATTCTTATTTTAATTGTTTTTTTTACATTACGTTTTTTTAAACTTTCGTATAAAGAAGCCTGGTTAGGTTCGTTTGTTGCCTCTTTTTCAAATGCATTTTTTATGGGTCTTCCGCTTATTATCTTGCTATATCCTGATAATAATGAAGCCATTACAGCTGCTGCTCTTTTTGCTATATTGATAACAATTGTATATGTTATTATTGATATTTTGTTAGGAATTGAAATTAGTTCTAAAAAGTCTATCTCTAAAGAAAAATCATTTTTAGCAAAGCTTGTTAAAAATGTGTGTACAAATCCTGGTTTGATAGCCGTTTTCTTTGGCTGTATTATTGGTTTAGGAGATATTTCTTTTCCAAATTCATTACTTGAAATAAGCAGAATGATTGGCAGCACAGCCTCGCCTTGTGCTTTATTTTGTATGGGTATATCACTCTATACGCAAATAATAAATATAAAAAAGAAAAAAGAAAAAATTGAAAATTTTTGGAAAGTGCAAAGTGTGCTATTAATAAGTAAATTTATATTAATGCCCTTGCTTGTCTTTGTTTTTCTTTCTTTTACAAGTGCGGGTTATTTTACAATAGTTGCAATGACAATTATGGCTGGTTTACCTTCTGGTATTTCCTGCCATGTAGTGGCTTTAAGGCATAATGCAATGCCTGATCAAGCTGCAAATGCAATACTTATTAGCACAATTTTATCTATATTTGTATTGCCTATACTCATTTTTATACTAAAGTAAATAAAATAATAAATAAAATAATAAAAAAAATAAAAAAAAATTGTTTAAAGTCTAAAGTAATTATTGTTTCATCCGATAAGAGATGTAGAGCCCTTATTGTATATTTAAAATATACATTAAAGTATAATGTGTTCTTCTTGATATTGGAGTATAATTATGTGGGATATGACTTCACTACTTTCGGCTGTATATGAGAGTAAGGTTGCAAGTTCGATGTATAATAAGATGGAATCAACTCTCTATACGCCTCGTACAAGACCCGATTCTACGCGACTTGCCTTTGACTCGCAAATGCGTAATGACGCCGCAACATACAGAGTTGCCTCTCAAAATATGACAGATGCAGCAGCTATGGTTACAGTAGCTCAATCTGGTGTTACCACTATGAAAGAAACCCTCAATGATATGTGGGAATCAGCAAATGAAATGGCCTCGATTTCTGGTAT